>DGUG01000100.1 GCA_002394535.1 Lachnospiraceae bacterium UBA4316 | reverse complement strand
GATGGTGTCCATGATCATGTTCTCCCTCAACATGTCCTGCTACACTAACGGTAATGTGAGTGCCGCATATTCCGCATTTGCTTGTTCTTTCGGCAGATACTTTTACATCCGTAAGTCCGAGGGAATTCATTTTATCAATAAATGATTTTCTCCCGTTTTCATCCAAAAGCTCATATAAAGCCGCCGTCAGCATATCGCCCGCAGCGCCCATTCCAAGATCAAGAAATAACGTTTTCATAAATGCTTCCTGCCTTCTGTCAATATTATCGGACAATTCATTTATTGATGTGATTGATCATGTTTGCGACATATCCTGCTCCGAAACCGTTATCAATATTTACAACGGATACACCGCTGGCACAGGAATTGAGCATTGCAAGAAGTGCCGTAAGACCCTCAAATGCTGCTCCGTAGCCCACACTGGTGGGGACTGCAATTACAGGGCAATCCGACAGACCCCCGATAACACTTGCGAGTGCACCCTCCATCCCAGCAATTGCTATTATCACCATTGCACTCATTATATCATCAAGATGAGCCAATAATCTATGAAGTCCCGATACACCCACATCATACAGCCTGACAACTTCGTTTCCGAGAAACTGGGCTGTAACCGCAGCCTCCTCGGCAACAGGAATATCACTTGTTCCAGCTGTTGCCACAACAATCTTTCCTATACCGTCCGGCTTGTGCATACTGCCGCATACAGCTATACGCGCTTCCTTGTGATAACATATGTTATCTATATCAGACAGTTCCCGATAGGCTTCATCCGAAAGACGGGTGATCAAGATACTGTCCTGCCCGTTCTTTCTCATTGAAGCAACTATTCCTCTTATCTGCTCTGCTGATTTTCCCGCACCGTATATTACTTCGGCGCTTCCCTGACGCAGCTTGCGGTGTGTATCAACCTTTGCAAAATCAATATCATCAAAGGGCATCTCTTTTAGTCTTAATGCTGCCTCTTCTACCGGTATTCTTTTGTCCCTTACATCTTCAAGAATTGCTCTGATATCACTGTTCATCTCTTGTTTTCCGAATAAAACCTTTGTTTGCCATAAGTAAAGGCGGTTTCGTAAAAACAAAACCGCCCGTATAAATAGTCAGTTGTTTTTAATCAGTGAGTTTCTGATAACACCTCTGGGATCTTTAATAAACAATATGACAAGCCATATGATCAGCCCCAGCGCCACAACCGATAGGCCAAGGTATGAATCGTTTAACATATCGGCTCCGCTTTGCCTGAAGAATTCGGCTCCGACTTCTGAGTATTCCACGATTGCATCAACAAGCCACATTATTGATGCGCCCCAGTACATAAGGCAAAGTGTACCGAGCTGCATGGAGTTGTCTGGTGCTTTCATGTACCATAAAATCGTGCTGATTATAGCCGCAAATACAGTTACAAGAAGTGTCATGCTAAGCTTCCTCCTTTACCGAATTCTCTTTTCTACGCTCAATCACACCAGACGCAGCAACCATTCCACCCCAAACAAGGGTAACAAGAACTGCCATCCCGACACCGGCTGTGCCCATTTCGGCAAGCATATCCGCGGTTTCTCCATTCTGAACCGCAGTCAGGAAAGGAGCAGTCGGTATAACCTCTCCATGCCATACATGCTCAAAAGCAAGAAGTGCACTTCCTCCCCAAAGCATTTTGTTAAGCCATGACAGTTTTTCCGAGAACCTGACTTTCGGAATCTCATTCACGGATTCATTTTCCTGAACATTATCCTTTTTTTCTTTTGATTCAATTATCTTCTGTGCAACAGTCGTTACAACGGCTTCCGAAGCCGGTACTAAAAAACAAGCCATGATCCACCTCCAGCGATTAAGTAAGTATTAATAAGATTATATCAGTTTGATCAGCCTTCAACAAGTTCAAGCAGTTTTTCGATAGGCTGTACTCCCAGAGCCGATGCGCTCTCTTTGCCGTTCTTAAACACTTTAATCGTCGGAATGCTCATTATGTTGAATTGTCCGGCAAGATCTTCTTCTTCATCAACATTAACTTTTCCGACAATGTATTTGTCGGAATACTCCTCTGCAAACTTCTCGATAACAGGTCCCATCATCTTGCAGGGGCCGCACCACGGAGCCCAGAAATCAATGATTACAGGCTTATCCGCCTTCAAAACTTCCTGTTCGAAATTATCTTTCGTAATTGTTAATTCTGCCATGTTTTCCTCCTTTAATCAGATGAATTCAATTTCTATTTCATTGTGATCAGTTCATATTCTCTTGTTCCGACACCGATCTTCTCGGCATGTTCAAGTGTTTCGGCCCATGATGTATTGGGATTGCTGTTCTGCCATACGTTCCCGTGATCGTGGAAATGCTCTTTCGCCATATTATCTCCCAGCTGACTGTTTCGTATAGGCTCAGCTTTTTGACAAAGGTCAACACAGGCCATATCAAGTGCAACAGGATCGAAGGATGCAAGCATTCCGATATCCGGAAGAATCGGTGCATCATTTTCACCGTGGCAGTCACAGTTAGGCGAAACATCGGTAATAAGGCTTATATGGAAATTCGGACGTCCGCTGATTACCGCCGCCGAATACTCAGCCATAAGCCTTCCAAGCATCTGCGGTGCATTGTCGTTATTATTCTCAATTGCATCAAATGCACATGCTCCTATACAGCGGCCGCACCCTTTACATTTATCGGGATCTATAAATGCCTTGTTGTCATCTTGGTAAACTATTGCATCCGACCCACATTCCTTCGCACATCTCTTGCAGCCCCTGCAAAGGTCTGTTTTAACATGAGGCTGTCCGTAGTTATGCTGCTGCATCTTACCTGCCCGGCTGCCGCAGCCCATTCCTATATTCTTGATGGCGCCGCCAAATCCGGCCTGCTCGTGCCCTTTGAAATGATTAAGGGAAATAAAGACATCCGCATCCATTACAGCCCTTCCGATATAAGCCTCTTTGCAGTATTCCCCGTTAGGTACAGGTACTGTTATATCATCCGTGCCTCGAAGTCCGTCTGCGATTATAATCTGGCATCCTGTTGTGATCGTATTAAATCCGTTGATATTCGCACAGTCCAGATGCTCAAGAGCGTGTTTACGGCTGCCGGGATATAACGTATTGCAATCCGTCAAAAAAGGCATACCACCTTTTTCCTTAACAACATCAGCAACAGCTTTTGCATAATTCGGACGAAGATATGCAAGATTTCCCAGTTCTCCGAAATGCATCTTGATAGCAACAAACTTTCCATCCATGTCTATGGAGGCGATACCGGCCAGTTTGATAAGCTTTTGAAGCTTTACGGTCAGACTTACATCGAGTTGCGTCCGAAAATCGGTAAAATAAACTTTTGATTTTTCCATCAATAAACCTTTCTGCGTAGCTGCAATTATCACTATATAGCCATAACATGATTTTATTCTATATACGGTCGCTTAACAAGTTATTTCTTGCAACGTATGTATTCAAATATTGTCAACCACATTCAACTATTCCGCCATCCCTGACGGTAATCTTCATTCCTGTTTTGACATATTCGAGAAAATCGTCTCCTAGACTGTCTATCGTCGGCATTTTGGCATCAGTCCATATGTCGGAAAGAAGAACCCCCGCAGCTCCTATTGAATCGATAGGTTTGGAAAAAAGCATGCATGCCGGCTGACGCCCGTAATCCGATGCAGTGTAAAGTATCATACCTCCTGTTGTCGAACCGATTGTCTGCGGAAGACAAAGTGCAACTCCTGCCATAGGCTTTTTGTACAGATCCGGATTGTTCTGATCTGAGCATGTAGCTTTCTTATCTCCTGTAAGAAAACTGGTCTGGTAACTTGCAAGTGTATTAAATCCGTTATGAGTAACCAGCGCCTCGGCGGTACATTCTCCCGGTACTACTACTCTTCCCTTAAATTCTCTCATCACATATTACCTCCGCAAATGATCGATAAAATCTTGTCATCCTCATAGTACCTGCAGGATGTGTATGTACGAAGCTTATTTGAATTGGTAATTATCGGTGTACTGTGCACAAGCGGATTGTCGCAGTACATAAGCGGACATATGTAACTGATCGTTAGTCCGATCTCCTTAGCCCGCCGCTCCTCTTCTGACCCTTCAATTGCTTTTAGAACACCCGGTGCTGAAGTAAGCACCGTAGGAATAACCGGTTTACTAAGATTTCTTTCCTTGAGTGTGTCGTATATTCTGTTTATCCAACCTGTAAGCTCCGACAGGGTCAGATGTGGGCATCCGATAAAGCACATCTTAGGCTTGGCATCAGGATTTTTCCATATCACCGGATAGCTGTCTATAACACGTTGTATTTCAGCATCATCTATAACGTAGGTCTTTGCATCATCCGTGATCAGCGCTTCGCCCATCTCCACAGCCTCGGGAGTCAGTTTATCTATATGATACAGACCCACGGCTCCGTTTGAAGCAGTTGCCGCCCCAAAGTTTTTAAGGTATGCACACACCTCATCGGTCAGTTCTTCTCCGAGATACTCAGACAAGCCAAACACGTACGGAACATCCTCCATTACTTTCATTCCGATGGCTGATCCAAGCACCTGAGCTGAAGGCAGTTTGGAAGTTTTAAGTTCAATCCGCCACGTCGCCCTTCGCCCTTCATCAGTCAGCAGCCCAAACTTCGGAACAACTCCGAGGATCGATCCGAACAATTCGATAATTCCCGAATTCCGGTTACATCTGGCACCCAGCACTGAATTGGCATATACAACAGCAGAGCTCTCTGCCCAGCTGAGAATATCTCCTTTTTTCGGCTTATTTCCCTGTTCATCAAAATAACATGCGCAGGAAAAGCCATCCTCACTCAGCAGCCCCAGCTTTTTTAACTGCTCTTCGTATTCATCCTGCATTGAATACATGAACTTTTTAAATACAAGATCTTTTATCGGGCCCGAAGGAACATTTTTATCCAAAGGTCTCGGATCCATTGTAAACTTCTGCTTTGAAGTAACGCCCGCCTTGATCAATTCATCCATAAGCTTATATACCGGATGAATAACCTTTAGCCCAAAACTGGTAACAAGATGTCCGTACTCGCCGGTAACCGGTATCATTTCATCCGCTCCGAACAGTTCTCCGTATCTGACAAGAGTCTGCATTACCTTTGCATATGTTTCACCGTTGGCCCCGTCATATATTGCCTGTTGTTCTTCTGTGAGTTTCATTATTCTCCTCCGAAAAGTTTTATCTTACCGTCAATTTCAGATTTTCATCGCAGTCTCATACGCATCCCATATAACTGTTCTCAGGTTACCAACCTTCTTACAGTCTCCGATATAGTATGCTTTGGTTTCGCCCTTTGTAAGGGGATCGGGTACATACCCGACGGAACTTATCACTGAATCACATTTGATAGTTATCTCGCCCTGTTTGGATTCGCAGACTATCTCTCCATCCCTTACTTCTTTAAGCTTTGTCTCAAGATAGACCGGGGTCTTTTTCAGTGCAAACCACTCACGCAGATATGAGCTGTTTGCAAGGCATACACCTGTCTGGGATATGAGATCATCCTTCATTTCAACTATTATCGGGTGTTTTCCCGAAAGTGCGAGTTCATATGCTATCTCGCATCCGGTAAGACCTCCTCCTATAACAGCAACCGTGTCTCCCACTTCTTTACCGTTTAAGAATTCACACGCTTCTATGGTTTTATCAAACCCCGGAACATTATTAAACACCCGTGGCTTGGCACCGGTTGCGACTATAACTGCATCGTACTTCATCTCATCAAGGGATCTGATCTCGGATCCGAGATGAATGTCTATACCGAGTCTGTCCATTTCCCGTCTGTACCATGCAAGGAGCATACGAAGCTTCTCCTTGTAGCTTTCCGCACTGGCTGCAATAAAAGTCCCTCCAAGCTTATCATCTCTTTCAAAAATTATAGGATTGTGACCGCGAAGTTTCAGCACTCTGGCAGCCTCCATACCGGCTATACCTCCGCCTATGATGCCCACCTTTTGGGGCGAAGATGTCTTCCTGATATAATGCTTATCCTTCTGCATTGTCTCGGCATTTACCGCACACCTTGCAAGTCCGAGACTGTCAGATAATGACTGATCATTTGGAACTCCTTTGTAATGACACATATTAAAGCATCCGTTATGACATAATATACATGGGCGAATATCTTCTTCCTTGTCATTAATCAGTTTCGTTATCCATTCCTGATCCGCAAGGAAATTACGTGCAAAACCGGCTCCGTCAATCTTTCCTTCCCTGATCGATTCCGCAGCCGCTTCAGGCGAGAGTCTGCCTGCACATACAACAGGGATATCAACAAACTTCCTGATATGCTCAACATCTTCAAGATTACAGTTCTCCGGCATATAAATGGGCGGATGTGCCCAGTACCATGCGTCATAAGTTCCGTTATCGCAGTTGAGCATATCGTATCCGGCATCCTGCAAAAACTTTGCAGCCTTCTCAGACTCTTCCATATCCCTTCCCACTTCTTTATAATCCTCGCCGGGAAGAGCTCCCTCTCTGAAGCCTTTTGTTTTGGATACCACACTGTAACGCAGGGATACCGGAAAATCATCCCCGCACTCTTTCTTAATGGCTTTAACTATCTCTGCCGCAAACCTGTATCTGTTCTCAAGGCTTCCGCCGTATTCATCATCACGCTTATTGACATATAAAAGGGTAAACTGGTCAAGAAGGTATCCTTCATGGACAGCATGTATCTCAACACCGTCAACTCCGGCTTCCTGACACAGTTTTGCCGACTTGGCAAAAGCATCTATGTATTCATGAATTTCCTCAACCGTAAGGGCACGCGATGGTATCTTATCCGACCATCTGTTGGGCGATGCACTTGCTGAAGCGGTTATCTTATCAAGATCCATAACAGGTTTTGACAGCACTCGCAAAACAGGGTTTGTATAGAGCGTCTCCATCATGGACGATACCGTAAATGAACGTCCGAAACCGGCAGTCAGCTGAATGAAAAGCTTTGCTCCTGTTTTGTGAAATTCGGGCATCCATTTTGCAAGATCACGGTACATTTTTTTATTCTTGTACAGCCACTGTCCGAACATAGGATTATATACAGGCTGACACCCGGGAAGGACAAGTCCGCAATTATTCCTGGCAACCTCCATTATGAAATCGGCCCCGGCCTTATCGAAATGATTTTTTTCCATCCAGCCGAACAGATCCGTTCCACCCATTGATGTAAGTACAAATCTGTTTTTGATCTCGCAGTTTCCGATCTTCCACGGTGTGAGTAAAACCTCAAGTTCCTTACGCATTCTCTTCTCCTTTGTTGTTTACTGTGACTTTATCTGCAGGCAGATGTTTTAACAGCTTTGCCTCAAGATCAGCACCTCTGACCGGTTTTGAAAGATAGTCGGCAAAGCCCATCTGAAGATATTCTTCCTCCGCACCTGAAAGTGCATTGGCTGTAAGCATTATGACGGGGGTTTTGGTGTTCAGGCCTTCCCGTTTAATTACCTTAAATGTTTCCACTCCGTCCGGATCAGGCATCCTGTGGTCAAGAAGAATAAGATCATATTTCTTCTCGCGGCATAGATCCATGGCCTCGGCTCCCCCGAGAGCAGTTTCCACTTTTACTTTCGTTTTCTTAAGAAGTGCAACTATTAATTTCAGGTTCATCTTAACATCGTCAACTACAAGTATGCTGGCGTCTTCCGCTACAAAACTCTCCTCATACCTATACGCACCCACTGTAGGTTCCTTGTCAAATCTTCCGATAGGGGTTCCGTCAACAATGTGCTGCGGAACACTGACCGTAAAAATACTGCCGACTCCGGGTGTGCTCTCTACTGAGATATTGCCGTGCATAAGGCTGATCAATTCTTTGGTGATCGCAAGTCCGAGTCCCGTTCCCTGAATCGTCGCATTCTCTTCCTCATTTACACGTCTGAAAGCATCAAACAGTTTGCTGATATCCTCCCTGGCAATTCCAATCCCGGTATCGGAAACTTTGATGATAATATCGACGTCATCTCCCCTTTTAATGCAACTGACGCTTATTGTAATACCGCCTTCTTTGGTATACTTAATTGCATTCGATACAATATTCGACAAAATCTGGTTAATATGCCGCATATCCCCGCGAAGTGATGTCGGAATATCTTCATCACATTCAACTTTAATGTACAGATGCTTTTCTTCCAATGGTTGGGAAAATGAATTAACGCAATCCCTAAGTAGTTTGTGGAGATTATAATCAGTCTCAAACAATTCCATCTTGTTTGCTTCAATCTTGGAAAAGTCAAGTATATCATTGATCAGGCTGAGCAATGTGTCTCCTGACTGTCTTATATTATCCGCGTACTCAATAAGCTGGGGATCATTGGTTGATCGCAGAATCATCTCATTCATTCCCAGAACGGAATTAAGAGGTGTTCTGATCTCATGAGACATGCTTGCGAGGAAGTTACTCTTTGCTCTGTTTGCTGCGTCCGCAGCATTCTTAGCCTCATTGAGTTCATTTACAAGGTATCTGTTCTCAGTGTCATCCTCAATGAGAAAATAAGAGCCGATTGGTCTGCCCTTTTTGTCATTAAGCTGATTGTAACGAATGTTGTAGTATTCTCTTTCCCACTTCCCGGGTTCAAGCGCATATCGCTCATAGACGACAGTGCCGAACCTTTCATCATGCTCATTAAGTGTTCTTATTACGGTTGAGATCGGTTCCTGCTCCATATCATAATACTCCGGATCTATATCAAACCTTGATCGCGAGAATTCATTGGAATAAATGCAATTATTCGAAAGATCAAACAGTATAAGGCCTTCATTCATATCATCGACCGCCCGGTCGATTGCAACATTCATAAGTGTCCTGGGAACAAATATCGTGATAGACAGATAGATAAGCAGTCCGGCCACTGAATAGAAAATAACCGAAGCATCAAGTACTAGTGAAAGTGCCATGTAGAAAATGTTTAAAACCACAACAAAAACAAGCACCGAGAGTATGATCAGATACTTGATACGGTACAGACTGTATGTTCTGGCAATCCTGTATATGATAAAGAAAAATGCGATAAGGATCAGTGCGTAGTCAAGTGCCAGATGAATATAATACGGATAATCAAAGGATGTAAGATAAAATGATCCATATGAATATACGCTCTCATACACATAGAAAGCGTGCTTAAAAATCATATTCAAAAAGATCGATACGGAATCGGCAAACATAACAAAGGCAATTATATGCTTCCACCTGTTCATTATATTGTCATGCTCCGTATACAGCATACAGAATCCGCTTAAGAAATAAAGAATCCAGTCAATTGACACAAAATACACGCAATATGCGATATGTGCGCTTATCTCGTCAAATGACAATGCCACCATAATATTGGCAAATGTAGCGATTATGGCAGCAACTATTGTACATGCAAGCCATCTGCCGTATTTGTTCTTTATTTTGTCAGCTGCACTCACGGTCGGAATCATCGTAAGAGCGGCGATAATATCTGCTATGACAAATATCGTCTTAATGTACATACTGTACTCCATGCAAATTATTTTCAAATATTATACTATATCGCCCTTTGCCGCGACAAGAAAAATACTTGGTACTACTCCCTTGTAAGCCACATCGTCCCGGAAATATAAAGCTTATTTTCGCAGGCTTCCCCGGCAAATCTGGATATTCGTTTACCATGCTCGGAACCTATGGTACACATATACAGTCTCTCTTTGGCACGGGTCATGGCAACATACATAAGTCTTCTCTCTTCTTCCACAAGATCCGCTTTAATGCTTTTTTGATGGGGAAAGAGTCCTTCCTGGAGGCCGATTATAAATACACATTTGAATTCCAGCCCTTTAGATGCGTGAGCTGTCATCACATTAATTGCGTCATGAGAATCTCCTGCCTCATCCGGAACAGATCCGGTGTCATACTGCGAAACGGTTTTCTCAAGGTCATATACCTTCTTCAGCATTATGGGATCATTTGAGTAATACCTCCTGAATGCTGCCACAAATCCATCGCTTACATCGCAAAGCGCTTCCCTTGAAAGACCCCTTGGTGGTTCATTCATAATCAGAAACCAGTCTGATCGGGAGGCCTCCCCTCTCTTTGCCCGAAGATATGCTTCGTGAATTCTGACCTTCTTGGGAGTATAGCCTGCTCTTCCGCTTATTCTTAAGTTTATTCCGCAAGAAGCTGCTGTCTGCTCAAACATTTTTGCACAGTGGTCACTTCTGTACAAAACGGCAAAGTCCCTTCCCTCATATCCGCATATACTCATAAGTTCCCGGATCTTATCGCATACGAAAGCCGCCTGAACCTCGGAGTTTTCGGAATTAACTACCTCTACAACCCCGCCGGATTTGGAAGGAAGATGACGCTGCATCGGTCGCTCTATTCTGTCCTTATTGTTCCTGACCACGGTATGGGCAGCTCCGATGATTTTCTCACAGCAACGGTAATTCATTGTAAGAGTAACCTGCCTGCATCCTATATACTGATGCAGGAATTTCTTCATAAGTTCCGGTCTGGCTCCGCGGAATGCGTATATTGACTGATCGTCGTCCCCAACAGCAAAAACATTTCTCTGATCCCCTGCAAGGAGCCTCAAAGTTTCGTACTGCCCGTCATTAATATCCTGGAACTCATCAACCAGTATGTACCTGTATCTGCTCTGCCATTTTCTCAAAACACTCTCATGTCTGTACAAAAGGTTCCGGCATTGCACTATCATATCATCAAAATCAAGGACACCGTTGCTTCTGCACATTTTCTCATATGCCCGGCATATGTCAGCAAGTTCTCTTCGCTCGTACTCATTCATTGTCCTTCCTTCATAACTCCGGCCAAAAAAATCATCTCCGAAGTTTTTGTACGATGATATAAGCCCGGCTAAATGCTCAATATCATCGGCATCTCCTAATCCGGACAACGGTTTTGTCATAATAATAGACCGTTTGATGTACTCATTCTTCTGCTCCTGGGTGATCAGCGTGTTGGTATCTGGGGCGAAATCTTTAAGAATGTTGTAGAATACTGCATGAAATGTCCCGAATGTCACGGGATACGACCTGTCTTTTGTTCTGTTTTTGAATCGTGCCTGCATCTCGCGGGCTGCCTTCCTTGAAAATGTTATGACAAGAATATTCTCCGGTCTGATTTTTGCTTCTTCTATCAGAATACGGATTCTCTCCACCAAAAGATGTGTCTTGCCGCTTCCAGGCCCCGCAAGAACAAGCATCGGTCCGCTTCTGTGCATAGCGGCCCGGTACTGTTCTTTATTTAATTTCATAGTTCTCCTTTATGGAATTACTGTGTATTCGATAACTTTTCTATTGCATCTTCTATACGCTTTATCGACTCATCTTTTCCAAGTATCTCCATAAGTTCGGTGGCCCCGCCCGGAGTCATCTGTTTACCGGAGAGTGCAGTTCTTATGGGCCACATAACAAAACCTGTTTTGTACTCTTTCTTTGCCGCATAATCGGAAAGGAGTGCAAACAGACTGTCATTTGAGTAGTCGCTGCATTTTGCAAGTATCGGAAGAACATCCTCTAAGAGCGCAAGACTAGATGCCGCATCCGTCTTCATTTTCTTGTGCGTGTACATCGAAACATCATACTCCGGAACCTTTTCGAAGAAATCGATATGATCCTTGATATCCGGGAATATCTCTATTCTAGTCTTGACCATTGCCGCTATTTTGCGAAAATCAAGGTCTTTTGTAATCACATCCTTCATATACGGCAATGCTGTGTCATAGAACTTTTCAAAATCCATTGCCTTGATATATTCACCGTTCATCCACTTCAGTTTTGTATAATCAAATACCGCCGGTGACTTGCTCATTTTTGTGTAATCAAATTTATGTACAAGCTCTTCAAGGCTCATGATCTCAACATTATCATCCGGGGACCATCCAAGAAGCGCCACAAAATTCACCACGGCTTCGGACACAAATCCCGCATCGATAAGATCCTCATATGATGAATGCCCGCTTCTCTTGGACAATTTTTTGTGCTCCTCATCGGTAATGAGCGGGCAATGTACATATACAGGAACCTCCCAGCCAAAGGCTTCATACAGTCTGTTATACTTCGGCGTGGAGGACAGATACTCATTTCCCCTTACAACATGAGTAATCCCCATAAGATGATCATCTATCACATTGGCAAAATTATATGTGGGATAGCCGTCTGATTTGATGAGTATCATATCATCAAGTTCAGCATTATCAACCGTAATATCTCCGTAAATCTCATCGTGGAACGTCGTTGTTCCGGTATCAGGGTTATTCTGTCTGATAACATAGGGCATTCCCTTATCAAGATTAGACTGAACCTCTTCCGGGGTCAGGGACAGACAATGTTTGTCATAGACGTTTATTTCTTTGCCACCAACAGTCCTTGACAATCCCTCCAGTCTTTCCTTCGTGCAAAAGCAATAGTAAGCCTTACCCTCTTCTACAAGTTGTTTGGCATACTTTAAGTATATCCCCGAAGCCTGTCTCTCGCTTTGAATATAGGGGCCGCATCCTCCGTCCTTATCAGGTCCTTCATCATGTATAAGTCCTGTCTTTTGCATTGTTCTGTATATTATGTCAACCGCTCCGTCAACATATCTCTCCTGATCGGTATCTTCGATCCTAAGCAGGAATTCCCCTCCCGCATGCTTGGCGATCAGATAAGCATACAATGCAGTTCTTAAGTTTCCCACATGCATCCTGCCGGTCGGGCTCGGTGCAAATCTGGTTCTGACTTTACTCATTTACCAATCCTTCTTTCTGATATTTCATCTATCTATGAGATTATAAATGATTTTGAGAAAAATAACAGTAGAAAAAAATCATATATATTGATAAACTATTGTAGCATCAAACATAGAAATCGCTAAAGGTGGTAATGCACATGGCAGAACATATTAATATCGAAGATACAATGCCGGTAGCCCCTCTCGGTCTTGTGGTCCATGACAGTTGTCGAAAACTTGGACAATCTGTTGATAAAAAGATTTCCGAATACAGAAAACATCAGAATCTTAATCATCGTGATACGGCTGCATTCTTCGGTTATGAAAAAGACTCATATATCATCGATTGTGAATGGCCGCGTTTTGGAACCGGAGAGGGGAAATCAGTTCTCCGCGATACGGCAAGGGGCCGCGATATCTATATTCTTGCCGATGTATGCAATCACAGCAATTCTTTTACCGTTAACGGTTTTGTTCATTATATGTCACCCGACGATATTTATATGGATATAAAGCGTGTTATAGCTGCAATCGGCGGAAAGGCTCACAGAATCACCGTAGTGATGCCCTTTTTGTATGAATCGCGCCAGCACAAGCGATCACTTCGCGAGTCACTTGACTGTGCAATGGCACTTGCGGAGCTTGCCGATATGGGTGTCAACGATGTTATAACATTTGATGCACATGATCCCAAAGTCCAAAACTCTATCCCTCTTTGCGGGTTCGATAATTTTTTACCCCCATATGAATTTATTAGATCACTTATACACTATGAAAGAGATCTTATGATAGATAAAGATCACCTTGTTGTCATCAGCCCGGATGAGGGTGCTCTTGATCGTGCGGTTTATTTCGCAGGTGTTCTTGGAGTCAATACCGGTATGTTTTATAAACGACGTGATTATACCAAAGTGATAAACGGTAAGAATCCTATAGTGGCGCATGAGTTTCTTGGTGACGAGATTGATGGCAAGGATGTAATAATTATCGACGATATGATCAGTTCCGGCGGAAGCATGATGGACACCGCAAGGCAACTAAAGGACATGAATGCCAAACGCGTATATATATGTTGTACCTTCGGACTCTTTACTGAAGGTATAGAATTGTTCGATAAGGCCTTTGATGAATGTACCTTTGAAAAAATCATCTGTACAAATTTATGCTATCACGACCCTGAGATTAACTCAAGACCGTACTTTATTGAAGCCGATATGAGTGAATTCCTTGCTACTGTTGTCGATTACATGAACCACGACATTGCCATGTCCAAGGTTCATACTAACACTGAAAAGATTCAGGAAGTGTTACGGCGATACAATCAGAGACTTGAAACCGAGTTTTTGGCAGACGATAATGCCTAACCGGTATAGTGAAAGGCATTTTTGTACCATTTGACGTTGCCGCCTTCAATCGCCACTACATCAAACCTTACCGGATCAGCATCCGAAAGTTTTTTGCACAACCGGTAATAATCGGCTACTTTGGATATTGTTTTTGCCTTTAAATAGCTTACCGCTTCCTCCGGATGTCCCGAAGAAGCGGTTTTTCTATACTTTACCTCAACAAAAACAGTAAAGGGGCCATCCCTTGCAATTATATCAATTTCACCGAATCTGTTCGAATAGTTTAGTTCGAGTATTTTGAGCCCACATTCAGTTAAAAACCTTGCGGCCTCATCTTCTTTTGCAAATCCGATTTTCCTTTTGTTCATATCCTTATCCAAGCTTTGATCTGATCTTCTCCATATTATCGACAAATACCAGTATCTCCGCCACTACCTCATACAGTTCGGGAGGTATATACTCGCCTATATCAAGTTTAGAAAGAGTTCCTGCAAGCTTTTCGTCCTCATGTATCGGAACATCGTTTTCTTTGGCCTGTTCAATGATCCTCTCGGCAACCTTTCCGCGACCTGTTGCGACAATCTTAGGCGCCACATCATTCGGATCATATTCAATAGCTACCGCCTGTTTGATTTTCTTCTTCTCTTCTTCTGCCATTTTATGCCCTGACGTCAAATCGCATCCTTGCCACTGTTACCGGAGCCGTAGCGCTCGCTTCTTCCTTAGTAAACTCATCCGTAATGGGAGTTACCGGTTTCCCGGGTTCCTTTTGTGTTACTTTTGTATTGGTATTATAGCCTTTTTCAGTGAGTCGCCTTGTCAATTCATCAATATGAGCGGAAATAAAATCAAGCATTTCCTCACTTTCGAGATAGAAATTTGTATTTACTTTCGTATAGTCACGCATTGTGACATAAACATCCATAGGCCCGAGATGTTCCATATCAAGATGCAAAAGCGCCGAGAAATTACCGTCTTTATTTGCAAGATTCTTTTTATTGGTATATACATACAATTCTCCGTTAGCATCCTCTCCTGCCATCTTGAGCGGGAGCTGGACATAATTGACAAATTCATTAAGCTGATTCATGAAGTTGACATTATCGGAAAGTCCCTGTGCAGAGGCAGCAATGGGCGAATCCGGTCGCGCTATGCTCTCCATAAGCTGGCTGATCCGGCCGGAGGTCTTTTGAATCCTTTCATACAGTTCTTCTATCTTGCCGGATTTGGCAACATCTTCCGGTATTATAGACATCTGGGCTTTAACAGAATCTTTTACCAGTTTGGAAAAACCATCGGATTTAAGCAGCTCATTCAGTTTTTCATGTATCTGTGCCTTAACCGATTTTGCCATCGGAGCAGAATCAAACTCTTGAGAAACAGTGGATAAAGATGAGTTTTGCCCCAGAGCCACATCCTGCTGCTTGAACTCAGCACTTTGAGGATTGACCGTTTCCGGGTTTTTATACCGAAGTCCGTTTATATCTGATCTTGCTGTATTCAGTAAGTTTTCTTCTTCAGCTGCCTCATTGCTTTCTTCCGAATATGCCGCCAGTTCTGTCTGGACGACCTTAATGTCCTCAGGAGGATACTCCTGCACAAGTTCCTTTACGGCTGTTATAACTTCCGATGGATTAAGCGGCTCGTGTATGTCGGCGCTCTCACCTGCCAAAATAAGTATTCCCTGCAGATCCTGGACAAGATTCTGCTGTTCGGCTACAGTAAGCGAAATATTCGGATTAATCACCGCCTCTGTCGCAACTTCCGGCCCGACTCCTCCAATTGATCCGGCGGATTCCTGAAGAACATTGCTCAAAACTTCCGCTGTATTTCCTTCCCCCACGGATACATTCTCCGTAACGGTAATCAGTCCGTCCGAATTGCCGTTTTCAGATACAACGGCCGAATCAACCCTATCAGCTGCAATTGTCTCAAGACTGTCCGTATCTATAAGATCAAGAACCCTGCTCACAACCTCCCCCGCCGAAAGAGTACCGAATACGTCAGTACTATCCCGGCCGACCAGATTTATAGCTTCCTCAAGAATATCGGCAACGCCGTTTGCAACATTCTGAAGATCTCCTGTTATCTGATGCTCAAAGTTTCGGTAATTGTCAAACTGTATCACGTTAGACTCGGTAAGCGGCATATTCAGCTTGGTCATCTGAACGATGGATTCCGGCGAAACAATTGAATGGGAAGTGACATTTTTAAACATCTGCGCCAGAGCATTCCTGTTTACCGGCATGCTCTCCGACATCATCTTATCGGTCATGGCAATCGTTGTATTATTGATTGGAAGTCCGGCTGCACGAAGTGCGCTCATGGCAGCATTACTTCCTGAAAGATTTGAAAAAAGCGGACGCAAAGCTGTCTGTCCCCCGCTCTTTGCAACTTCGAACGTAAGCTTCATTCCGACTTCAATATCAGCGTTACCGGCAAGCTTTGCTGAGATGGTTCTGTCATTCTCAAGCTTAATCGTTACCTGATCGCCTTCTTTTTCAACTATCTGCCCGGTCACAGTCTGACCCTGGGCCAAAGTCTCGGATCTTGAAGCGGTATACGCGGTATCATTAACATTACGTATACTTTCAGAGGCTGTATTATAGCCTATTCTCGTCTGATCACTGCTTGAATAATTACCATCGATTGATAAAGGCATAGTGTCTCCAGGGCATATCTGCCCAAATAAAGTTACTGATAAACGTTCTTCTGTGAATTTTACAGGGACCGTACTTTCTGATGGCCGCAATATGCTGTTGCGACCCGTATCCCTTATTCTGTGCGAAGCCGTATTCCGGATACAGTTTATCCATCTCAGTCATGATCCTGTCTCTTGTTACTTTGGCGATAATACTTGCTGCCGCGATGGAGCAGCTCTTTGCATCACCTTTTATTATCGGAACCTGTCGGATTTCGATTCCCGGAATTGTAACAGCATCGTTTAATAATATATCGGGTCTTTTCGAGAGATTCATTACCGCCATTCGCATCGCCTCGTAGGTAGCCTGAAGTATATTAATCTCATCTATCCTTGTCTCGTCAACTATCCCGACTGCGGCAGAAACAGCACGGGCGAAAATAACATCGTAAAGTTCTTCACGTTTTGCGGCGGACAGCTGTTTTGAATCGTTCAAATAAAGAATTCTGCTATCCGTCGGGAGAATTACCGCTCCGGCAACAACAGGCCCTGCCAGCGGCCCTCTTCCCGCCTCATCTATTCCGCATATGGCAGTATATGAGCTGTACTCTTTTTCGAAAGATAACATGCGTTCTGTTCTTTCAATTTCAGCCTCATACTTTTCTGCCTTAACCACAGCCTTTTTTACAAGAGACGCAACCCCGCTTCTCGGATCATCTGAATACTTTTCGATAAACCTTCCGTATTCGTTATCTTTAAGACTGTTAAATTCTGTTTTAATCTCGCCGATATTACCTGCCATTATTTAACCATCCCAGTTTAAATAACATTCTACCCGTTATTCTTGTGGAAGTCACAATACCAACCTCTTCATAACGGGAATCTATGCTTTCTTCTCTGTTGTCACCGACTACAAAATACTCCCCCACAGACAAATGAATCGGACTTTGGGCAAGTCCCGCATAATCCGGTGCTTCAAGTCCTTTTATGTCATCAATCTTTTTCCCGTCTATATAGAACCCACCATCTATTATCTGTACTGTTTCAAAAGGAAGGCCGATAACACGCTTTATTAAATCCTCACCTGTCCCCTTCTGCTTAAATACGATGATCTCATATCTGTCGGGGTCACGGAATCTGTATGTAAGTTTATCAATAATAACACTGTCGCCTTCCTCGAGAGTATGCTCCATCGAATGATTGTGAACCTTTACACGCTCAACCGCATATCTTGACATAACGAATGCTATAACAAGAACAGCTAATATAAAAACACCCGTATCAAAAAAAGCTCGAACAATACCGCCCGTTTTCTTTTTCTTCTTCCCTTTATTCATCTTGCTCCTTCTTAAAAGGATTCAATTCCAATTGTTATACAGGATCTTCAAGCGTTATTCTTCCAAGCCTGCCCGATCGGAAATCATCAAGCAGAATATTGGCCGCTTTGGAATAATCCGGTTCATTTCCTTTTTTCAAACATCCTCTTTTTAACGCTATATCATTTAAAATAACAGCCGTATCATTGTCTTCGTTTATCTCGTATCTTTTAAAAAGAACACCTGAATATGATTTTATTAAAAAGATTATAAGTTCCATTGCGAGATCAACCTCATCAACAATCTCGTCATTAATGGAACCGATAAACGCAAGATGAACCCCTGTTTCTTCATTATCAAATCTCGGCCACAGTATTCCGGGAGTATCAAGCAGCTCAACATTTTTATTAAGATTGATCCATTGTTTGCCCTTTGTGACACCCGGCTTGTTTCCGGTTTTGGCACTTGCTTTTTTACACATAGAATTGATAAAAGTGGATTTCCCGACATTAGGAATTCCGACAACCATTGCTCTGACCGGTCTGTTTATAATGCCCCGTTTTCTGTCACGTTCTATCTTAGTTCTGCATGCTTCCTCAATAGACTTACCCACCGGTGAAAAACCATTTCTGTTCCTGGAGTCAACAAATAGCGCTATTATTCCCTTATCCTTAAAATAGTCAAGCCATTCATTGTTTTTTTCAGGATCTGCAAGATCTGATTTGTTCAAAAGTACAAGACGTGACTTTCCTTTTGCTATCTCATCTATATCGGGATTACGCGAAGAAATCGGAACTCTGGCATCAAGAAGTTCGATAACAAGATCTATCAGTTTGATATCTTCAAGCATCATTCTCTTGGCTTTAGTCATATGACCCGGATACCACTGAACCTGCATTATTCAATCCTCCCCGCTTGTGAATCCTTACCTTTCAGATGATACCATGCCTTGCCCTCTATCATGCCTCTGCTTATGTTCCCTATATTGGCACTTCGTGAATCTTCGGAGCTTCTTCTGTTATCTCCGAGAACAAAGTACTCATCCGCTCCGAGAACTATCTCTGATACGGCAACTCCGGCATCTCTCGTGTCCTCTGCTTTATCTTTCACATATACAGCACCGTTTATAACAACTTTTCCCTGAACGATCTGCACCGTATCACCGGGAGTTGCAACAACCCTCTTAACCGACAGATGGGCATTTTCGTTGCCGTTCGGTCTGAACACTATCACATCGCCCTGCTTGGGAGGTGTAAACTGATATGCTATTTTATTTATCAGCACTTCCTGCCCGTTTGAAAGCGCCGGTTCCATCGAATCTCCGACCACACTGGTTCTGATCCCAAACGCGTAAACTATGGCGACTCCCAAAAACACCGCAATAAAGACAAGGAATATCCACTGCAGTACCTGATACAGATTATTAACATTAAAGTTCCTCTCACGATTGATATATGAGAGGGTTGGTCCGTTTGATTTTCTTGAATGTCTCTTGGCCAATTATCATTCCTCTTTTGTTAATTATAAAACAAGAAGCACCTGCATATGCAAGTGCTTCCAAATAAACTTCCTGTCAGCGAATGAGTTCCTTAACTTTAGCACTCTTGCCCGAACGTTCTCTTAAGTAGAAGAGCTTAGCCCTGCGAACCTTACCGCGTCTTACAACCTCGATCTTCTCAACATTGGGCGAATGAAGCGGCCATGTTTTTTCTACACCTACGCCGTTTGAGTTCTTGCGGACAGTAAATGTTTCTCTGTTTGACCCTCCCTGGCGCTTGATAACAGTACCTTCGAATACCTGAACTCTCTCCCTGTTTCCCTCTTTGATCTTACCGTATACTTTGACAGTATCACCGATCGCAAATTCCGGAGTGGATTCTTTTAACTGTTCCTGCTCGATTTCTTTAATAATGTTGTTCATTTCATTCCTCCTATTAATCCGGACGTTCTTAACTTAGTATTAAGGCAGAGGACCGTCTTTTATAACAACTTTGATATATTAACACAAGGGGATTGCAAATGCAAGGAATTAATCCTTTTTCCTCTTTTTACGGCGCGACTTTTTTGGAATAAACTCATCCGGGTGGGACAATACGTACTTCTTGTACAAGTCAAATCTCCTATCCATGGTGCGCACGAGCGCCATTTCATGCCGCCATTCATCCACTTTTGCGTGATCCCCGGAAAGCAATACTTCCGGAACTCGCTTTCCATGCCATACTTCCGGTCTTGAATACTGGGGATATTCCAGAAGTCCGTCAGAAAAAGACTCTACATCCGGCGAATCGGAATTTGACAGTACGCCCGGACACAGCCTTGATACCGAATCCACTATTACCATCGCTGCCAATTCCCCACCGGTCAGTACATAGTCTCCTATCGACACATAATCGGTAACGATCTCTTCGAGCACTCTCTCGTCTATACCTTCGTAATGTCCACACAGAAGGATAATATCTTCCTCTTTCGAGAACTCTTTTGCCATGTTCTGGTCATAAGTACTGCCCTGCGGAGTAAGGTAGACAACACGTGGAGGCGCGGATAAATCCTTTGTTATATCTTCATAACACAGGTATACCGGATCAGCCTGCATAAGCATTCCTGCTCCGCCACCGTACGTATAATCATCTACTTTATTATGCTTGTTGTTGGCATAATCACGTATATTTACCGCTTCAACACTTATTGCACCGCTACCCATCGCTCTGCCGGTTATACTTTCCGATAAGGCATTCATAACCATCCCGGGAAACAGTGTCATTATGTGAAATTTCATTCAAGCAGCCCATCCAATATGTGGATCTTCATCAGGCCTTCATCCACATCAACATTTTGCACACATTCCTTGATCGCAGGCAACAAAAGCCTTCTTCCGTCATCCAGCATGATATCATAAACATCATTGGCTCCCGTCTCAATTACATCGGTTATTGTCCCGCTGATATTTCCTTCATCATCTATCGTCTTCATACCTATAAGATCGGCGATGAAATATTCATCTTTTCCCAGTCTTACCGCATCCGCCCTGGTTACGAAGATACCTTTGTTGCAATATTTCTGGACCGACTCAATCGTATCGAAGCCTTTGAATTTAAGAATGACAAACTGTTTGAAAAACTTTGCCGACTCACATTCTATCTCGATATTTCCTGTTCCCGTATCAAGGATAGTTTTCCTAAGTTTTTTAAATCTCCTCACGTCATCCGTCATCGGAAAAACCTTGACTTCGCCATGGACTCCGTGGGGTCTGGTGATCACACCGATCTGTAGTATATCTTCCAAGTTACTGTACAATATCGACCAATACTTTCTTGGGCAGGTCTGCGGATGCAGCTTTAACAACTCCGCGAATTGCCTTCGCTATCCTCCCCTGCTTGCCGATAACCTTTCCCATATCCTGAGGCGCAACTTTTAACTCTATAACGATCGATCTGGAATCTTCTTTTTCGGTAACCGAAACCTGGTCGGGATTGTCGACCAAGGATTTTGCGATAACCTCAACAAGTTCTTTCATATCATTTCTCCTCAATTTTGATCAAAAATGCTTACTTCTCAATTCCAGCAAGTTTGAAGAGTTTGCCTACTACTTCTGTGGGCTGTGCACCATTTGCAAGCCACTTCTTAGCTTTCTCCTCATCAATCTGGTATGTTGAAGGATCGTTGTTCGGATCATATGTTCCGATCTCTTCTATACATCTTCCGTCACGAGGGCTTCTTGAATCCGCTACTATGATCCTGTAAAAAGGAGCCTTCTTCTGTCCCATTCTTCTAAGTCTGATCTTAACTGCCATTTTTAATTCCTCCGTAAAAATATTATTTATGCTAAAACGGGAGCTTAAATCTGCCGCGTTTTCCCATCATCTGCGGAAGCCTCTTCATCATCTTCTGGGCCTCCTTAAACTGTTTTACAAGTCTGTTAACCTCAGCAATATCTACACCTGCACCTTTAGCGATTCTGTGCTTTCTTGAAGGATTAAGAAGATCGGGATTTCTTCTTTCCTCTATTGTCATACTAAGGACAATCGCCTCGGTTCTGGACATTTTCTTATCATCTATCTGGTCTGAAATATCTCCCAGTTTCGCACCCTTCGGAAGCATTCCGCCCATTCCGGGAAGCATGGACATCACTGAAGACAATCCGCCCATTTTCTTCATCTGGTTCATGCTTTCAAGGTAATCTTCGAAATCGAACTTACCCTTCTTGAGCTTGGCAGACATTTGTCTTTCTTTGTCTGCATCTATCTGCTCACCCGCTTTTTCGATGAGGCTAAGCACGTCGCCCATGCCGAGTATTCTCGATGCCATCCTGTCGGGATAGAAAATATCAAGATCCTCCAGCTTCTCTCCCATGCCGACAAACAATATCGGCTTTCCTGTTACAGCTTTAACTGAAAGAGCCGCACCGCCTCTCGAATCGCCGTCCATCTTGGAGAGAACGACACCGTCGATTCCCACCTTTTCATTAAATGTTTCGGCTACATTTACTGCTTCCTGCCCGGTCATTGCATCAACAACAAGCAGTGTATTGTGTACAGTTACGGTTTCCTTGATTCTTTGAAGTTCCTCCATTAACACATCATCGATCTGAAGACGTCCAGCCGTATCAATGATTACAACATTATCACCGTGATCCCCGGCATATTCCATCGCACCCTTTACAACCACGATCGGATCTTTTTCACCGTCAATTCCAAAATAATCAGCCGAGACCCTTTCGGCGTTTACACGGAGCTGCTCAGCAGCCGCCGGCCTGTACACATCACAGGCAACAAGCAGACTCTTTTTCCCCTTTTTCGAAAGCTTAAGTGCTATCTTAGCTGCACTCGTTGTTTTACCGGAACCCTGAAGTCCGCACATCATAATGACGGTCTTATTCTGTCCCGGCTCAAACTTAAGTTCACTACTCTCACTTCCCATAAGGGAAGTCATCTCTTCATTAACAATCTTAATAACCGTCTGCCCGGGATTAAGTCCGTTAAGTACGTCGGCACCGACTGCTCTTGCTTCAATACTCTTTATAAAAGTTTTAACTACTTTAAAGTTTACATCGGCTTCAAGAAGAGCCATTTTGACCTCGCGGAGAGCCGCTCTGACGTCAATCTCCGTAAGTCTTCCTTTGCTCTTAAGACCCTTGAATACATTTTGCAGTTTATCGGTAAGGCTTTCAAATGCCATATAGTCACCCGTACACAAACGTTATAAAGCTTCTATAATCTTATGTGCAAGATTTCTTACCTCTTCATCCGTCGAAATCTCTTCAATCCGCCCGGCAAGTTGACGCATAACCTCAAATCTTGAAACAAGCCCAAGCTTGTCTTCATAATCCTCCAGAAGGCGGTCACATCTCTTTAACAGGTCATGCACACCCTGCCTCGATATATTATATTCACTCGCCAATTCGGAAAGGGAACAATCATTATAGACAGCATCCTCATATATGAGTCTCTGGTGTTCGGTAAGAAGCTCTCCGTAAAAATCATATAGCAGATTTTTCTTGACGATATCATCCATAACAATCGATATATTACAGCAGCAAAAAACAGGTGTCAAGTATTTTCTCTTGACACCTGTTTGACATCCATTCGATTATATATTCAGTTTATCATCAGTAATTATAAATCGTCGGGTCCCAATCCACGTTATCCCTCTGATATTCGCGATTGAATTGATAATCTTCAAACCCGAGACTGTATGCTTTGTAGTTGAGAGTATTGAGATAATTATCAAAAACTGCTCTTTTTTCACTTGCCACCGCAGCCTTTGCAGCATAGTCGGCCTTAAGCGCAGCAAGCCTTACATTAAGAGCATCTATCTGAGCCTGAAGCGAAGGACAGGCTGCAAGCTGTGCCTGATATCCGGCAATAGCCCTCTCTGCATCAGCTATCTGAGCCGCAACTCCGTTTGCAATGTTCACATATCCATCCGCATCCGTCTTGGCCGCCTGTAATGTGGTAAGATCAGCAAGTGCAGCCTTATTGGCCGCAAACTTATCCTCAAATGCACCCCTGTCGGAAATGTTCTTAAGGTATGCCTTTGCGTTGTTAAGTCCGGTCAGCCACCACTGGGTCTTATTAACCGCATTTGTATAGTTGTAAGCCGCCTGTTCATACTCGAGCTGTGAATGTGCGGGATTATTCTTGACTGCATTAAACGCAGCAAGAAGTTCCGCCTCACAGGCCTTAGCAGCATTATAATTCTGATCGTAATATGCAATTTGTGCATTTGCATCATTGATAATATCATAAGTACACGGAAGTGCTGCTTTGGCGTCTACACCTGATAATAAAAATATCACACCAGCTGCGCAAACTGAAGTTACAGCCATTATCACCTTTTTAACCATTATTCCACCTCGTTTCATTTATTTTTACAGTAAATAATTGCTTCTTTCAAACAATAACATATGTATTTTACAACTTTTTCGTTAAACAGACAATAGTTAATTGTTAAATAACAGTCCGCACCACTTTCGGCTTGTATCCTTTTATTTCAAGGGACTTAAGAATCTGTTCCTTATGCTGCGTCCCGAAGGCCTCAAGTGTAATACGAAGTTCAACCGCCGCATTTCTGTTCGTCGATACAAACTGGTTATGCTCAAGTTTAATAACATTTCCGTTATCCTCAGCAATCACACTGGCCACTCTTGACAGTTCACCGGGCTTATCCGGGAGAAGCACTGATACGGTAAATATCCTGTCTCTCATTATCAGGCCCTGGGATACTACGGATGACATTGTGATAACATCCATATTACCACCCGAAAGTATGGATACAATCCTTTTATTCCTGACCTTCAGATGATCAAGAGCCGCAACGGTCAGAAGACCGGAATTTTCCACGATCATTTTATGATTTTCAACCATATCAAGGAATGCAACGATCAGTTCCTCGTCGCCTACGGTAATGATCTTGTCGATATTTTTCTGGATATAGGGAAAAATCACCGATCCCGGAGTCTTGACAGCTGTGCCGTCCGCGATTGTTGAAACACTGTTTAATCCCGTAACCTTTCCGGCTTCAAGGGATGCCTTCATGCATGCAGCACCTTCCGGCTCGACTCCTATTACCTTGATCTTGGGATTGAGAAGTT
Organism: Lachnospiraceae bacterium UBA4316; assembly: GCA_002394535.1. Taxonomy (GTDB): domain Bacteria; phylum Bacillota; class Clostridia; order Lachnospirales; family Lachnospiraceae; genus UBA2868. Next base: position 2,212 of record DGUG01000100.1, on the reverse strand, counting down.
TGGCAAGGGTGGATACTCCGGCAGCAAGTCCTCCACCGCCTATGGGAACAAGTATGTAATCAACAACCGGCAGATCCTGGAATATCTCCATTGCAATGGTTCCCTGACCGGTTGCCACAGTCTCATCATCAAAGGGATGAATGAATGTATATCCCTTCTCCCTGGCAAGCTGCAGTGCCTTCTCGCAGGCCTCATCATAAACATCTCCGCAAAGTATAACTTCAGCCCCGAGATTTTTGGTTCTGTTTACTTTAATCAGCGGCGTTGTCGTAGGCATGACTATAACCGCCTTAATTCCGTACTCTTTTGCGGCATATGCAACACCCTGGGCGTGGTTTCCGGCCGATGCCGTTATTATACCCTTTGCCCGCTCCTTTGCCGACAGAGTACTTACTTTGTAATATGCTCCGCGAAGCTTGTAAGCTCCGGTCATCTGCATATTTTCCGGCTTCAGATATACTTTATTGCCTGTGCGCTCGCTTAAATATGAGCTGTACACAAGCTTGGTGTCTTTTGTAACTTCCTTAACTAACTTCGCCGCCTCTTCGAATCTGTCAAGAGTCAGCATATCGGTTGCTTTACTGCGTTTTGTCGGCATCTTCGGTATATCCCTCCCTGTAGAAAAGCGCTTTTACATAGTCATCGATATCGAATCTCTGCAGATCCTCTATTCCTTCACCTACACCGATATATTTCACCGGTATTGACAGCTCTGACTGGACAGCTATGGCCATTCCACCCTTTGAACTGCCGTCAAGCTTCGTTATAACAACACCTGTCACATCGGTTGCTTCCTTAAATTCTCTTGCCTGATTAACCGCATTTTGTCCGGTTGTGCCGTCAAGAACAAGAAGCGTTTCTTTATATGCGTCGGGATACTCACGGTCGATTATTCTCTTCATTTTCCTGAGTTCTTCCATAAGATTCTTCTTGTTGTTAAGACGCCCTGCCGTATCAATAAGAAGAATATCCGTACCCCTTGATTTTGCTGCACTTACCGCATCATATACAACCGATGAAGGATCCTGTCCGTCCTGTCCCGTTATAAAATCAGCTCCGCACCTGTCGGCCCATACCCTGAGCTGTTCAAGAGCTGCTGCCCTGAAGGTGTCGGCCGCTGCAATCATAACCTTTTTGCCCCGACCGATATAATTCATGGCAAGTTTTCCTATGGTCGTTGTTTTGCCTGCACCGTTTACTCCAACAACAAGAACAACGCTTTTTTTCTCTTCAAACTCATAATCGGCGGGACACTCGGCAAGTAATTCCCTGACCTTTTCCATCATATGGGTTCCCAGAGCCTTGGGCTTTCTGATATGCTCGTAATACTCGTCCCTTTTCAGGCCGTCTATGATGTTCTGCGTTGCAACAACACCTATATCCGATAATATAAACAGTTCTTCCAGATCATCATAAAAATCATCATCGATAACATCTCTGTCAAACACTTCCGCCAGGTTATCGTCAAACTGCTTTCTTGTTTTGGAAAGTCCCGAAAATAATTTCTCAAAAAAAGCCATGATCAGTCATCCAAATCTTTGTCTATAAGGTTAACGGATACAAGTGCGGATACACCCTTCTCCTGCATAGTTATACCGTACAGCCTGTCAGCTTTCTCCATAGTCCCTCTTCTGTGGGTTATAACTATGAACTGCGTGTGTTCGGTAAGCTTGTTGAGGTACCCTGCAAATCTTCCCACGTTGGACTCGTCAAGTGCAGCCTCTATCTCGTCAAGAAGACAGAATGGCGAAGGTTTCAGGTTCTGGATTGCAAACAGGAGCGCTATTGCTGCAAGTGCCTTCTCACCACCCGATAACATCAGCATGTTCTGAAGTTTCTTGCCGGGAGGCTGTGCATTTATATTGATACCTGCCTCAAGAATATCTTCATCATCATTTATCTTAAGAGTACCGGTTCCTCCACCGAACAGTTCCTTAAATACTTTGTTGAATTCCTCGGCAATCAGTTTGAAGTTTTCCTCAAACTGGACACGCATCTGCTTGTCAAGTTCCTCAAGTATTCCCAGAAGATCCTGCTCAGCATTCACAAGATCATCATGCTGTGTCTTGGTAAACGTGTATCTTTCCATGAGAACACGGTAATCCTCTATCGCATTTACGTTTACATCTCCGAGTTTACGTATATCATCCCGCAGTTTATAAATATTCTTACGCATTGCAGGAGGGTCGTTAAGAGTTTCGTCGCGCATCTC
>DGUG01000020.1 GCA_002394535.1 Lachnospiraceae bacterium UBA4316 | reverse complement strand
ACTCCGCTGTTCTTCAGCCTTCCCTCACGGATGATAACCTTGATCGTTGCCGGGTATCTGCCTTCGTGATCGTCGTAGGAATCAATAACGGTTTCGCAATCGCTGTAGTGCGCCTTGTACTGACTGTAGGGCATCTCCCAGATGAAGTCCTCTCCCTTGAGGCTTTCAATCTGCTCCGCCTTGCGGTTCTCCTTCTTCTGCTTCTGCTCAGCCGCCGCATTGTAGGTGCGCTCCACAACCTTAACTCTGGTAAGTTCGGTCTGCGGCTGTCCCTTGTACTCGCCCTGCCCCTTGATGGATGAGGAAATGACGATCTTGTCACCCTTGCGGATGCCCTGCGGCTCGTATGCGATACCCTTGCGGTCGTAGAAGTTGGCGTGATCCTGATCAACGCCCTCGTATACGTTGATGCACATCCATGTTGTGGTCTTCCACACGTACACCGTTCCGGCTTCGTCCTGCATGGTGTAGATGAAGCGGGTCTCCGTGCCGTACCCGTAAGCGGGTGCTTCGTACTTGTAGATGTTCATCATGGTGACTTCCGCCTGAATCCTCTGTGCCATGTCCGTGTCTCCTTCCTGATCTCTTCCCCTATCCGGCATCCCGTTCCTTCATCCTGCTGAAGTGGGGTGCTGTAGCTGTGGGGGTGTTTGTTATGTTCTTTATGTATATAATATACTGCACATTTATTTATTTGTCAATAGCAATTTTTATATTTTGGGGAATATTTTTTGAGACACAAAAAGGCACCCACGCCTCAACGTGGATGCCCCTCAGCAAGAAAGGAGTTTGGAAAAATGAAGAAAGTATGTCAGCCGCCCAAGTGTCGGTAGACAACTTCTTGCCACTTATAAACGATGGTTTTCACCCGCCTCACTGACAGATCGAATTCCTCTGCCAGTGGTTCATAACAGATACCGTCAATCATGCGCCGCTTCATGATCCTGCGGTCACGTTCATTCGGAATCCATTCCTCAATCAGGTGAGCCATCTGAGAGCATGATATCTCAGGAAGGTTTTTCATTTGCGCCGTCTGCGCCTCACCCGCCGTGGTCTTCCAGTGCCGCTATTCCCCGAACTGGACTTCCGTGTCCGTGTACGGGATCGAGTCCACTTGCGTACTGTCACTCTCGCCATTGAGAATCACGCCCCTCTCGCCAATATATGATGCGTTGCCACCATAATCCGCCTCAGCAGATACCTCAACGCCGCTTTCCACATAATCGTATTGCGTCCATGCGTAAAGCCACGCCATGTTGCAGACAACAATGCCGATAATCGCTATGACCAGAGCGACCGTAAGCCGCTTGATATGCCGCTCTTCTCTCGCCATGACCGCCTCGAATGTGTAAAACGAAATATCCTGCGGTCTGGTCTCTTTTCCCTGATCCTGTCCCATAATACACTCCCTCAGGTTGCTGTCCTTAACCCTGCCGCCCATGTGTATGATCCGACTTCTCCGTCATCCTCAAGCCCGGATGCTCTCTGGAATTGCAGGGTTGCTCCGAGCGTATCCCTGCCAAACTCACCATCTGCTTCCAGATGCAAAACCGTCTGCCATATCTTGACCGCCGTCCCTGTATCTCCATATCGGATAATAGGCATGGTGGTTGATACGCTGTAACGCTTGATTTGTGGCTTTTCTGCCCCTGAATTGCTTCCATTATATGAATTATCCTTCGCGGTATAGCGAAGCACTGTAGCCCATTTTGAACGGGTGTACGGGGTTACCGCAATTTCACTCCCCTGATCTCCGGGAGCGGATGATCCATAACTCTGACCACGGGCATGGACAATCTTTCCATTGCCAACATACATTGCTGTATGCCCCTGCGTTCCGCTTAGATGGTATAGAAGGATATCCCCCGGCTGAAGCCCTGCGCCTGTATTCAGGTTGACGGATTTTGTGACATCCGAGAATCCATGCTTGAGCAATTCGCTCTTCATGTTCCCGGTATATGTAGCATTCCCAACATTAACCCCGGCGTGCTTGTAAGCTGACAAAACAAGCGAAGAACAATCATAGTCAGGCGTCCCCCAACGGTTCGCCTGACTATATCCATGTGATTGATCGTTTGCGATCTTTACAGCCCAATTGTAAGCCGCTTCCGGGATGGTCACTGCTTCTTTACCTCTTTGACCTCATCGTCATCGTCCCAATACTTTGAATCAGGATCATCAACAGGATCATCAAGCCACGCATCATCTTTGTAATACTGCGCCGAGGAAATCCCAAGAAGTGCGCCGAGAAGGGTGCAGATCACAGCGGTTGTCTTCGCAACCTCATCCGCATACGGGAACCCCCAGATTGCGGCAAGCCCAACATATGCCGTGGCGCAAGCCGGAAGAACGATCATCGTAATCCACTTCAGGATGTCATAGTGCCTAGAACACAACTGCATTTTTATGCCCCCTTCAGAATCTTGTCATCATCGTCAGGTATGATCTCAAGCCTGTCCACCCGTTGATACAGCAGGTCTCCATTATGGTTGCCGCCCAACGTGTGATACTGCTGATACAGGCTATCGATGTTTTCCTTTTCCTTCAGCGTTACAACTCCCGCTTTAAGGACACGGAAGCACTGCTCATACAGGCTATTCTTCAAGACTGCTAGAAGCACGCCGTGCATGATCTTCCGTTCCTGCTCTGCCGCTTCCTTTTCCTCTGATGCCTTCTTTGCGGAGTCATCCAGAGCAGTGGTCAGTTTCTTTAATAGCCACGCAACCGTGCCTGTCAGCACCCCGTTTATGACGATTGTAATCCATGGCATCAGCATATTTTACCTCGTTTTGTTCTATCAAGTGCAGTGTAACAGCCCGAAACGGGGTTGTCAATAACTCGCCGTCAGGTCTCAGGGCAGACGTGCGGTCTGCCCCACAACTTAGTCGGACTGTGGTGTGATTTACCATCCGACAAAATTACCGCTAGAATCGTATGCAGTCTGTCCCGCCAGATTGTATGCGGCGAAATACTTGTAGTTTTTAGTCATTTCCGCTTCGGCCAAAGCCCGGTCGTATATCCTTACATGACCAAGATATGTGGCAGTGTCCGTGTTTGCGGTTGAACCAACGGCAAAACTCGTGACGTTCATAGCGTCCGTTCTAGCTTCTGTCTTTTTTAGCGCACCATTGACATATATTTTTACATCAGACGCACTTAGCACGAAAACAATATGATTAAACACCCTTCCTGACGGTGAATAGATGTTTGCGAAAGCATACGTAAAAATTGGAGTCGCTGTGCTACCGCCGGATGTTTTTGCACCGCCAATCATCTGATAGTTTTGCGAATTGGAATTAAGTGTCATGAGATATTCTAATGTCACTGCTTCGGTCTCAGAGATATCTCCAAGTGACTGACCACCAAGTACCACATTGAACCCAGCAGGAGAGTTGCAGTACCCGTGGCTGAATATAGCCGGCTTGACTCCACCTGATTTAGTGGCATAGCGGTTCGTGTTACTCGTCCATGCTGTATAGCTACTGTCATTGATGGATGAATGAGCCGTGCCATCTGAATCAATAGTGGTTTCATCACCCAGATCATAGTAAGCGATAAGACCATCCGTGACCAATTCAAGCGTCTCCTCAACACAGACCGCATTAATCACCACTTTGTCCGTGATCTCAGCGATGTTGATTGTATCGCCTGTGACGCTATGCTCGACACCTCCCATAGTGTAAGTGATGCTCTGTATCTCATACCCTGAGTCCGGAATTACCTGACAAGTGTAATTATACTTCCCGTATTCACTTGTATCGCTGAACGTGCAGTTCTGCCCATTGTACGTTATTGGCCATCCAAGGAGCGGAAGAACATCTCCGTCTGTGTTGATTGCCAACGCCTTGAAGCCTTGAACCTTAGCGGATTGCGTGTAAGTCGGCAGGAAAGAAGCCATATCCCCAAGCGTTAGGTGTATATACCCATCCGGGATGTTTCGCTTCAAAATAGTTGCCGGACACTTGAAATCCGAAATCGTTCTGCCGTTAAGTTTTGCTGATACAGTCCCGTTAGAAAGTTTCAGCGTAAAATAATGATACATTGCTCTAGCTGAACCCAATGAACACGTACCACCTGCGCTGCTATTTGGGCGATTCAAGAAATAGTTGTTCGTAGTCCCTCCAAACACGTACACATCACCGTCTATATTTGCCCCGACATACTGGTCTGCCCACTGAGAGTTAATCTGTCTGTTGGTTGCAAAGAATACAGTCTTAATTTCGAATTCATCCGTGAACGGGATGCTTAATACACCGGATGGCACGATGTCGCTTGATTCTATCTTGGGGTAGTCCGAAACAGTGTATATTCCATTCCCTATATTAGTATTTGTGCCGTATGCATACAGATCATAAGATGTATCCTTGTCGGAGATTAATGCATCCCGTTCAGCCTCCCAGTTCGCATCATAGTAATCATCTGCAACATCTGCCATCCTTGTTCTATCGGCAATAGCAAGGCATACCATGCTTGTAGATTCGGTATAACTGGATGTATCTTCGTGCAGTAGCGGTTTGTGATACACAAGATACAGGGCACTGCCGTCAGTCTTCATGCACATATTTCCGCTATCAGACTGAATATCAATTAGCGAGACAGAAATGGATGTTGCACCTGTATCAAAGATATCGACCGTCTTAAAAAGTGACATTGTGCCATGTATAACATCCGTCTCAGTTCCCTTAAAGATGCGAATGTCACCAAGCATATATGTGCCGCTTTCCTGCTTTTCAATCAATCTTCTGCTTGTTCCGAAATACCATATGTCATCAATTTTGCAGAACGACCCAGAAGAATACGTGACTCCGCAATCTGCAAGATCAGCATTCACGCATAATGCACCCGTCCATGTTTCGCCGTTATCCTCTGAAAGCATCACGACCCTTTTTGTCGTATGCGCGTTCTCAGTGACAGAGGCGGATGTGTTTCCGCTATAGGAATCCTGACAGTACAGCACTATTCTGCCGTCTCCAAGATGAGCAAAACCGCCGTGTGTTGTGACGGCATCCGCATATCCGGAAGCCAGTGTCCATGTTAGTCCCAAATCGTCTGAGTAGAAAATTCTCATCTGCTTGGTTGTCTGTCCTGTCGTACAGATAAGACGGTTATTCGCTCCAACTATAATGTAATTCATGTTGGAAAAACTCGATGGTGCTGTCCACGATGATTCTGTAAAGTTTTCAAAATCAGTGGTCGAAAGCCTGTACTTTGTTCCGCTTTCCGCAAAGAGATAATAAACACCATCGACCTCTACCCCATGCCAGAAGCATCTTGCAGGATTCAATATGACGGTATTGGAGATCACAGACTTAGTTGCTATATTATATTTGCACAGCATCAATGATGTAGTGCTGTCTGTCTTGTCGGTATAATGTGATGGAGCCTGCGTATAGAAAACATACAGGACATTATTCTTGATAAAAACAGCATCGTATGAATGGGAATTGTAAAAACCGTCTATCGGCGATATATGCGACATATAATGTGAATACTTAATCGATGCAACGCCGCCATATCCATCAATCAACGACTGTATTACTGCCGTCAGATTTGTGTCATCCTCCCCCGTTACATCGTTCCCTGCTGTAATGAGGTTTTGGATTTTTTCTTTTAGATTACTCATTCAATTTCACCCGTCCCAACCAGTGTGTCAACATCCGTTAGCTCTTCCTGTATATCTTCTATATCTTCCTTTAACTGAGTTATGTCCTGTGTGTTTGTGGCGATCTGTGCCACCGATCCAGACAGTGTTTCCGCCGCACTCTCTGCCCTGTCAGCCGCACTTTCAGCCCTCTGCGCGTTCGTGCCTATATGCGCCTGTTCCTCACAATACTGCTCATATGTGCCAGTGTAACCGCCACGGACAGCCGCCCCGTATGCGGTCACTATTCCTGCATTATAAGTCGTTGCCATCTCTGTCCCTCTCTGTAACTAACAACTGCCCTGTGCTTTCGTCCACCGACAGCGTAAACCATTCATACGCCGCACCTTCTGCCTTTTCTGCCGCTGTCTGTGATTTAGCGGCGAACTCACTGGCGGACTCCAATGCCGCCTCAAGAACGCTTTTCTGCGGCTCAGGCACTACTGTATCCAGATCACCTGCGCTCTCGTCTATGATGGTAGCGAACGCCTTTGATTTCTCAATCACTCCACCCTTGATAGAGCAAAACTGCGCAAGCCCTCTGCCCGTCACAGATGTATCCGCCGCCGACACTCTCCAATATGCTACGCCATCCTCCACATAAAAGCCGTTCGGCACATATGCTTCTGTATCGCTCATGCGCAAGACAAAAAGCTGAATTACGCCGTCCTGCCAATCGTCCGGGATGTCATAGCTGATCAGCGTGGCATCATGCTCGCCGTTCCGCCCTAGGTATATCGGCTCGCCCCTATTCGTGATTCTCTGGTATCTCACGCCTGTGTCACCTCCATCCGTCCTGTCTGTTCATCCAGATCATAGGTATATCCTCCTGCCTCAGTAACGACCAACTGCCCTGTCTGCTCATCCACCCGGAACAGATCACCGTCCGGGATGTTATATGCAAATAGCAACTGATGCTGAACCACGTTGAAGAACGGTCTTCCCTCAATGCTGTATATCTCAACCGGGACAGCCTCAGAATCGCCCTCTAGCGACCCGTGAGCCGTCAGGTGGAGACTTATGCCGCCTTTTGCATTACTGCCAGTCTGGAGCGAAATTCCGCCGTCTGACAAGGCGTTTATAAGCCGCACTGCCACAAGCCCACCATCAGCCCTGTCACCTATCCACCACAGATCGGAGAAATCGCTTTCCTGCAACTCCGTCCGTGGGTTGATGCTTGTGCCAGAATCAGCCGCTCCAAGGGAGAACGCTATAAACGCCGCCCCTGTGGATATCGATGTAAAGTCAATGCCAACCGTCCACCCTGTCAGCATCAGCATTTCAGCCGTGTCAGGCTCCATCATATAGACATCCTTGCCCGTATCCTCATATGACGGCGTGATGTCAAGGCTGATACCGCCTGAAGTTGCACAGATGATGTCCTGCTCTTCTAATGCAGGGTTATCGATATCGAAATTTCGGCACAACACCCCTGCATCGATTTGCATTTCATCTAGTTGGTCTTTCGTTATCTTGAATCTGGTCATGCTATCCTCACAGCACTATCAATTCCGCTTCACTCAGCGGATGGTCTGCACACAGATCATAGTACGGCAAGCGGATTGATCCGGAATATACTTTTGTTGCCGCAAAACTTCCACTGAAAATGATTTTGCTTTGCGTGCTATAGTTTTGAATTGCCACAGGCGTGATAATCACATTGTTACTGCTATCCTTTGAAAACAGCATGATATCCCTGTATGACGTGCCCTGATTGTTATACGGCATGATTATTGGTAACTGCGTTACCGTGCCGTCAATATGTGTTTTCGCTGTGCTTCCGTTCGCTACTGCCAGATGTATATCAAGCAACTTCAGAAACGGATTGATGATAAGTTTGCATTCGATGTCATAGTCAGAACTCGGTGTTACGTTCTCAATGGTTACCGGAAGCTTATACCACTTATCTACTGATCCTTCTATGACATCAAGCCGCTCCCGTGCCGTCAGGTCTGTCTCTCCTGCGCTTCCTTCCTCGTAGCACTTCTGTATTCCCTTGTGGATATACTGCCGCATGTCCCTTCCATACTGCGCATCATCGATGCCCTGAAGTAATTCCTGAATAGTCTCTGTAACAGCCATATAGCCCCCTTTTTTTGCGTTCTAAGCCATCATGACAGCCTGTATCTGTTAATGCTGTCTGTCAGCGTGGGTCGTGGGTTGCCGAACGTGTAACTGCTCTGCCGTGGGTCACTCAAGTCAAGCGTGATCCTACTGCACTGGAAATAATCATCCAGACTATGCGGTATGCTGAGAACCCTGTTGTACTCGCCAAGCCTGATTCGGTCTACCTCTACATCAAGCATGGACAGATCGATTGCTGATAATTCAAGCGTTACGGATTCCGCAATCAGTTCCGTCATTCGTGCCTGAGCCGCCGTGAGCAGGTTCGCAGGTTCCGTGATGTCATCCCATCCCTCGCAGGTTTCAATCCTGCCGAAAAGTGCGATGCCACTTGCGCTCTCCACATAATCCTTTCCATCATTCACACTCTTAATGGTTACGTGCGTTTCCTGCCCCGGGGTCTCTTCGCCGCCTGTCGATGACCCTAACGGCACAAGTACCGTTTTCACCTCGGAAGCATCCATGAATTGCGATAGATCAAGAAGGTTTTTGCCGAACTGAATGACCTGCCCGTTATCACCGCCGCTCCTCGCTCTGTAGTCCAAATATACCACGCCGTCCCCGTATCGGGGAATAACATAGCCGCCATAACTCTCGATCAGTTTATCCTGTATCTCATCAAGCGTTGTGGGATACAGGTTAGAATCTCTTACGATCTGATCCGCTTGCATCGAAGAGATGCTTCCAACCATGAACTGCTTATCCGCATCAACAACCTCGTTATGCTCTTCAATATAATACTTGAAGATGTTACCGGGAGTATCGGTCGAAAAACTGTACGGGCGAAGAACGGAATCATTCAGGTATCCAAGTACACCTTCACAAGCTAGAACTGCCGCTGATTGTAAAAATCCTGCTCAATATTCAGGCAACGCCCCTTGAATATGATTTCATCGCCATCCTTCACGGTAATGACACTCTTCAGCTTCTGGATCATGTCATAGCCCTTACCCGTAGTCGGGATTGTGAATTCAAGCGTATCAACCTTGTTCAGTTCTTTTGTGATGCGTGCGCTGTGGACGATATACCCGTCATTGACAACAGGCGGCGCATAGATCATATGACCATCGCAATATATGCTGTACATCAGGTATCCGTCCCTCCGATTCTGTAATTCACCGTTACGACTCCGTTCCCAAGGAAGGTTACATCAAGGTTGCTTTCAGTCAGCAGAATATCAAGGAAGATGTTCTCGCCTGACTCCAGAATATACCGATTGCCGTTTACCACAGCCGTCAGGTTTCCGCTGTCCAGTGTGAAAATCGGACAAACGATCAATTCACTGCCAATCAGCGTGATGGTCTTACTGTTCCTCACGTTGATTTGATAGTATTCACGGGCAATACCGTTCTCGAAGTCGAAAGGATCCCACAGCCAGTCATTTCCGCTGTATGTATCCTGCACATACTTATTGGCGGAAAAAACGCCGCTGATTTTTAACTTTGCCGTGTTCTTGCCAAAGGACGGCTTGCCCACCGTAAGCCGCCCCTTGTAGTAATACTGCGCATCCTCATCCAGAATGACATCCGCCTGTTTCCCGTTCAGATCATGTACGACATCATTGTAGACATCGTACCATTCCTCTTTCGGCGCATAAATCTGAAAATTGAAATCGCCGTCCCGGTCTCCATATGTGACATAGCCCGTCAGCACTTCTGTCAGATCAAGACTCCCGTCTGCGCCGGGAACATCAACGTAGAAGGTTTTTACCTCAGGCGGGGAAATTACAGGCGCAGAAGTGGGCAAAAGCCTGTACTTCCTGAAGCTGTGATTCCCATTGAAGGTCACGCCGTACCGGGTTTCATACTTATTGCTCATGCGTTATGCCTCCGTCTTCCGCCTACCTGATTGCCAAGTGCCTGATTAACTCCGGGAGTAACCGCCCCTGCAATAGCACCCGTATCAAGCACCAACTGCATGTTTGCAACCTGCGGGAAATACTGATTCAGCACGTTCAGGATTTCCTGCTGAAGAGCTGTGCCGCTCTGCTGTGCTTGCATCCCCTGTATCATTGATATCATCTGAGACATCATGCCGCCTACTGCGCCGCTCATCTCCACCATGCCATTATGGACAGAAGTCTCAAGCATCGTGTTGAGTTTGTTGACTCCGAGGAGCATTTCAGGTCCTGCCTCGCCTGCTACAAGGTTATGGTCACGATACCTGCCGAAAACGGTCGCATGATTGAAAAGGTACGGTTTGTACCGGGCTTTTGCCTGATGCAAATCACCTTCACTGCCGCCCTTATATCCTGTATCGACAGCAGTATTTTTGGCATTCGTATTAGCCCCAACTTTCAGCGCATCCCTGATAATGTTCCTGATTGCAGTCCCTACAAGCCCGGCAAATTTCTTTATGCCATCAACAATACCATCAATTATTTTTTTACCAACACTAAGCAGGTTAATACTGCTAATCTTTTCCGTGATAGTGCTAAGAAGGTTGCTGAATCCTGCCTTGATTCGGCTCATCTTCTCTTTTATTCCGTCACGGATTTTCAGGATGATGTTAAGCCCAAGCCCCTTAATGCCTGAGCCGATTTCGGTCACCTTCTCTTCCAGTGATCCGACAAGCCCAGAAAGCCCGTCCTTAATATTGGCTATAAAGTCCTTAATGCCGGATACAATCCAATCAAGGATACCAGTACCAACAGCCTTAATCTCTTCGCTATGGTCAGACACCCAAGTAATTAGGTTGGATACAAGGTCAACTAACCCATTGCCAATCGTTGCGATAACGGAAATGATGCCGCTTACAATCGCAGTAAGGATGTTTTTACCTACAGCCATGATCGTATCTTTATTTTCGATACACCATGTGATTGCAGAACCTATCAGGCTAAACAGACCAGTGCCAATATCAGAGACAACAGAAACAAATCCCTCTACGATATACCCAAGGAGCGTGATGCCCGCTTCCTGAATGCTTCCGTAATTCTCTTCAAGCCAACTTCCAAGCGAAGTGAGGATGTCGCTCCAAAAGCCTACAACAGCACCGATTGCATCTACGATACCATCCTTGATCTTGTTCCACAGGTCTGATCCGCCTGTTTTCAGGCTTTCGCCGCCATCACCATTAATCCAATCAGTGAAGTTGGTGATGATATCGCCAAGGGCAGAACCGATTGTAAGAATGCCATTTTTCAAGCCCTCAAGAATCTTGCCGTATATCTCAACGCCATTGTTAATCAGGTCTCCGCCATTTTCGCTTATCCACGATCCGATTGTGGTTCCAATATTGCCGAGCGTTTCCCCGATAGAAGTAATTGCGCTTGCAATACCATCCGTGATATTGGTGAAAATCTCTACGCCCTGATCAACAAACGAGGAAGCATTCTCCGTGATCCATGTACTTATACTGGACAGGATTCCGTCAATTGCTTCAGGTATAGCAGTAACGCCGTCTTTCAGCCCCTGCGCAATCGCACTTAATAGCCCTCCGCCCTCGGACTTAATCACTCCTATGTTGCTCTTGAATGCGTCCTTTATGCCAACGAAAAGCCCCTTCAGCAAGCCGGGCAAGGCTTTTGCAACTGAGGTAACGAGAGTTACAACAGCCGGAATAACAATATTAAACAGCCCGGAAATAACGCCGGGCAATGCAGAAACAACAAAATTAACAGCCCCCGTCAGTATCTTCGGAAGGTTCGTGGAAATAGCGGAACCTAAGGCAGTGAAGATTTTACTCGCCGTGTTCATCATTTCCGGGAGTTTTTTCCCAAGCTTCTTCACAAGCCTGTTCACGCCCTTCTCGATCATGGCAACGCCCTTATCGGAATCGCCGCCGAACACCTCGGTAATGCCGTCCATGATCTTAGTAATTGACGGGAGGAATGATGCCATCAAGTTATTCTTGATGCCGCTCATTGCGGTCTGCATATCCTGTAGGCTGTCCTGATATCTTGCGGATGCTTTTACAGCCTTGCTAGACATTACGCCGCCTAACTCACGCACCCGGTCACGCATCTTCTGCGTATCCTCAGCGGAAGTATTAAGCAGGGCTCCAAGTTCCGTTGCGCCTCTTCCGAGCGTCTTCCCTGCGAGATAGGTGCGCTCCGTTTCACTCTCTACATTCTGGAGAGCGGATATCGTTCGTTCAAATAACTGCTCCTGCGACATATTGGCAATCTCTTCCTGAGAAATGCCCAGTTTTTCAAACGCATCGGAACCCGACTCTGCGGCGTTGGCAAGCGTCTTCATGGAAGCCTTCATGGTTTCCATGCTTGTTCCGCTATGCCTCATGACAGCATCCCATTCCTGATATGCATCAGAAGACATACCCATCTTCTGCGACATCTTGTCGATGTTGTCACCGTATGCCGCCACATCTCCTGCACCCTTCAGAAATGCCGCTCCTGCCGCAACGGATGCCGTGCCTATAGCCGCGACAGCTCCCGCCCCGATCTTTGCCGCCTTCCCAAGACCGCCGCTTAGTTTCGAAGCAAACGAAGATGCGCTTCCCTCCGCCTCATGTAATCCGTTCTCATAACCAGTTGTATCAAGGGTTATTTTGGCAATCAGATCAAATAAATCCATGTCTTAATCCCCTGCCATTTTGCTTAATTTATCCTTCATGTTGCTTATAATCTCCTGCGGCGTTCTTTGCTCTTCCTGAGTAGGCTTATTATCCCCGACAATTTCGGCATACCTGTACTTTGGACTGTTCCCGCCGTAGGTTTTCGCTATGCACTCTGACATCGCCTTCATGGTATCCGTCACATATATCCTGTACGCCTCTTCTTTCTGCTTACTTCGGAAAAACGCTACGCAATGATCAATCACGTAGCGTTTTCCTAAGATTTCCAGATGTTGTATGGATATAGTGAGTATTGCCTCACCGTATGTTACTTCACCAAGGATGCCAATAAGGTAAAAAAATCCATCACGTTCTCGTCCTGAAGAAGTTCCGTCACGGTACGGAGATATGCAGAAACGGGGAAGTCATCTACATTTTCAGGTTCAACGAAACAGCACAGAGCGAGGACTTCAAGCGTTTCCTCAGGGTGCTCGTCCAGTAATGCATCCAGAATCGCACTTACGTTTAAGCGAACCTGTTCCGCCAACATTTCGTCACGCTTAGCTTTGACAGCCTGTGCCTCATCCTCGGACAGATCAGCGGTCAGTTCCGGCATCCCTTTCGGCATCCGCTTGCGGATGTTCATGATGTCAGTTACCTTCAGCCACCGCTCTACACTTTTTCGGATTCTGTTTGTCTGCTTCAGAAATTCTGACGGCGTACAGTTTGCTAGATTCTTCAACCCTATTAATCCTCCTTGATGTTAGTAGCCCTTTTTGCTCAGGTTTACGGCTCTGCGCTGTAGAAAACCATCGGCACGACCTTCTGCGCAGAGATGGAAACGTGCCCCGTCAGTTCCACGGATACCTGCCCCTTGCCGTTCTTCGTGGTCTGGATGGAAAAGCCGCCCGTGGACAGAGCGTTCTTTAACTGAATGGCAACGAAGCCGCCATCAGCACGATCGCCAACCCACCAGATGTCGGAAAAATCCGTCTGTGCCAGTTCCGCACGGGGAACAATCTTCGTTTCGTCAGTTCCATCAATATCAGCCGCACCGAGTGCAAGTTTGATGGATGCCGGGGAAGTTCCAAGCGAAGTGAAGGACATCGTGCAGTTCCACGCATCGAGGTGCTTCAGTTCCTTCATATTGTTGGGACAGTTATCAACATCCTCTCCCAGATCAGAATACTCAGCGGCGCAGGATGCCTGAATGCCGCCCGTAGTTGCGCAGATTATTGCGCTATCAGTCACAGCGGGCTGAGCCGGGTCGAAAGTCCTCAGCAGAACCCCTGCGTCCATCTGCAATTCCTGAAAAGTAGATTCAGGAATAACTGTAAATCTACCTGCCATTTGCTTTCTCCTTTTTAGTAAGCGGTTAAGAATTCCACCATCAGATTGATGACAATCCTTCTTATGCTGTCATCTTCATCCGCCATACGCTGTGCGAAGGGCGTTCCCTTTGTGATGTACAGATACCCGCCGTCAATTGATATGATCTTATAGCCATAGCCGATTTCAGCGGCTATTTCGTCTTTCTTGTGCGTGATGCCAGCCCAACTGTTTGATCGGTACCACAGAGAACCCGTCAGTAATACGGGAGCGCCGATGCTGTCCGTGATTACATCGTAAGTGATATATGGCGGCTCAGGTGCATTGTCCCCCGTTGGAATTGTGCTTGAGTCGTAGGCGGTCAGCCCGAACGATGACCAGAAACTCTGGATAGCCTGTTCTTTATCCATTCGGTATCACCCACTCCTCTGCCTGTGCCTGTCTCATGTCGAGACCTGCGCTTGCAGGTGTATACAGATCATCGCCGTCCGATGTAACCCGGAACACTTTCCCGTCACGTTCCCGGACGAACACATCGTGGTACTGTAGGATGATTGACCTGCTTGTGGTCACCGTGTACAGGCTTGTCACTCCCTGTTTTTCCGCCGTTCGTGCTTCCATGGAATTGTTAAAAACAATCGCCGCATCGAACGTAGCACCGTCTACCCATACACTGGAAAAGCCACCGTAGCCATCCGGCACAGTGGTTTTATCCTTCATGTGGCAGGTTTCCATAGCCTCAGATAACAGGCTCATCTCAACTTCCTCCACTTGTTCAGTTTGCCCTTGAAGTGCCCCGTCCATGATGCAGGATCATTGCTGTCCCCGGTTCCGGTTCCTGCCTTACTGTAGGAATATCCACCGAACGACTCACTTGCGAACGGGCTGTTAACCGCATCACTGCTTCCGTACTTATCAACCCATGTATTGATCTCACTCAGCAAGCCGATAAAGTCCGCAGGTACAGCCATCGGCAAGACCGTCCCGGTGAATGTCTCATCGGTCAGGTCGGAAGTAGGGTACTGATGGACACCATCGTTGAACACACTGCCCATGATGCGAAAATACTGACCGTCTTGCAGGGAGTTGTCCATAACCAGTTCGTTCAGGTCAATAACGCCGTCCTTGATCCTGAACAGCCCTGTGTACCTGCTCCGCTCGAACCAGTTGTTTACTTCCCTGCAAAGACTTGTCAGTGTTATCATACTTTATGCCCTCTTTGGCTTGGTCTGCCTTAATGCTCTTCAGCCGTGTTTTTTGCCGTCTTAGAGCGTCTTGTGCGCTTAGGCTTATATTCCTTCGTCTCATCATCCGAAACGGCTTCTACAGCCTTTTTTGCGCCTTCTGCGGCATCCTGCGTTTCTCCCTCAACCATCCCCTGCTCCACAGGCGGGTTAAGTGCGCCCTCAAAGCCCGGTATTTCTTCGATGACCGGAGCGTGGAGCAGGTTCTGGAAGGAAAGGAGGAACATAATGCGCTCTTTGGTCGGCGCAAGCCCACTTCGGGGATACTCATCCCCTACCGTGTACCGATGATTCTGATCTTCAAGGTCAAGGAAATCCCTGATTACTCTATAAGCCATTTGCTTTCCCTCGCTCTTCGGTCTTGTATCGACCTATCAGGTTGCCGCCGTCACTGATCTGGTGTAGTAGGTCTTGCCATTTACGATGTCAGTGTCAGTGGTCTTGAAGTAGGTGTTGTCAGCCGCCTTCTCGAAGTACGTTCCAAGGTTTGCCTTAGCCGGGCTCTGAACAGCCGTGTAGGTCTCAGTGCCGATGTCAACAACTGCGATACCGTCAACATACTCAGCGAACAGAACCATACCCATGATAGCCACGGAATCAGATACGACCGTGTCATAGTTGCCCACAACATGGAAACCGATCAGCGGAGTATCACCGTCAACACGGAATTCTAGACCCGCCTTGGCAAAGTCAGAATCAGCCGGATTGATGTAGTACAGAACAAGGTTCTCAACCGGGGTAGCAATGATCTTGCCGGACGGAATTTCGGATGTCAGGAACAGTTTGCTGTACCCGAGGAAGTTCTCAATGTAGTTCATGCCGAAAAGCGTCTGTACGGTGATGTCTGCCGCTCCAAGATAGTCATAAGCATCAAGGATGTTGCAGAAGCCAACGATCTCGCTAATGCCCTTCTTCATCTTCTTCCACTTATTACGGACTTCACCCTGCGCCTTTGCAAGAGCCGCCTGATACGTTACTGCCGCCTTGATAAGCGTCCCGGTCTGAACGTAATCGTAGAAGTTGTCAATGACTTCGCCCTGAAGTTCAAACAGGAACTGATCATCGGTCAACTGAACAGCCGCATCATATCCATGATCTGCAATCGCCTCAGCGGAAACGCCCTTGCGATACTTATTCATTACAATCGGAGCATAGTCCTTCTCACTCACGGTTGCATGAGAGTACGGGATGACCGCACCTTCAGCAACTGCGCCGTCCTCAAGCGTGACAGACGCATACTTGGACTTCAGTACAGTACCGGGTACTTTCGGGACAAGCCGGGAGATCCCCATGATGTCCATCAGTTCCTGCCAGTTATTGGCAAATCTTGTTACGAAATCTACTTCACGTGCCGCCACGATATCAGCGGTTTTTACGATTCCTGCCATTTAATCTCCTTCCGACCTTTCGGTCATTCTTCCGCAGGGAGTCCGAACAGTTCTGGGTTGTCAGCAATTGCCTGCTGTCTTTCCTTTGTGTTCTTGATCTTCATGATCTCCGCTTTGGTCTTGCCAGTGCCGCCGCCTGTTCCACCGGGCGGAGTAGGCGTGTCTGCGCCCTTAGCACCTTCCGTCTGGATGTAATCGCCCCAATCTTCCTTGATGGACTTTCGGAGCGTGCTTGCGTCTTTGATCTTGCCGGAGTCATCCAGTTCGAACCCATCAACGCCCATCCACTTCAGCACCTGCTTCATCCCACGGTCGGACATCTTCATGTCAGACAGCAGTTCCTTCAGGGCTGATTCCTTTGCGGATTTCACTGCCTTTGCTTCCTGCTCTTTTTTGTAGTTATCAAATTCTGCCTTCAGTGCGTCATAGTCCTTGCCTTCACGATCCTTTGCATCGGCATCAACCTGCGCCTTCAGGTCGCTCAATTCCTTCTGAGCCGTCTTCAGTGCTTCGGCATCCTTGCCAATCTTCTCGGTCAGATCATCCACCTGCGCCTTGTACTTGTCCCGGTCAGACTTGACCGCTTCAATGGACTCGGAGTGAGCGGTAATGATCTCATCGATTTTGTCAGCTTCGATACCAAGCGTTGCAAGATACTTCCTAGATAAAGCCATTTAGACCTCCTGTACTTCGGTTGCCTGTACTTCGGCAATTATGTCTCTACAGTGCAGAATAGCCCAAAACGGTCAGTGTGTCAAACAACTATTCCCCGTTACGTTCTATAACAGCAAAAAACGCACCCGCAGGTGCGCTTCGCTATTACTATTACTAATCTATTACTATAACTATTACTAGGTTTTGCATTTTCAGAAACCAATGGTTTCTCAAATTAAAAACCTATGGTTTTCAAAAATAAAAACCTATGGTTTTTCTAAAAAATAACCATAGGTTTCGCCAATAAAAAAGCGGCTTTTCAGCCGCCATTCTTCACCTCACTTCAATTACCGTATGAATCTTAACATCACCGGGCTTGCACCCGTATTCCTTGCTTACATCCTCAACCGTCCAGTTATACGCTTCCCCCGCCTGAAAGCAGGTAATGGTTGCCGTCTTAATCTCGCCGCTGACCTCATAAAACACTGCATAGGTTTTCATGCTATTTCTCCTTCCCGGACTTTATCCAAGAATCTCAACTTCGTGAGTGTAACCAAAGGCTCTAACAAATCGAACCGCTTCAGATTCGCTTTCAGTTTCCACATCCATAAAATCCTCTTCACCCGCAAATCCATACGGCTCATACCATACTCTGTACTTCATTTTAATTCTCCTCCCTGCCGGGTTTAGCCGCCCGGCTCGGCTTGTATGTATCAGTTCTCAAAAATTCTTTCCATCGCCTTTGCGATTGTCCCGCTCGTGAACACGCACCCGATTCCCTCGATGTAAAGGCTCCCGCAGTGGTGGCATCTGTCTGTCCATCCGTAACAGTTCATCTCAAACCGCCATGCTTTTCCATTCGGGGTAACTCCATTCTTAATTGCTCCATGGTCGATATACGTAGCCGCCAGAGCCTTATCGCCGTACTTAATCCAGATCTTTGCCAGTTTATCGAACATCTTGTCGTAATTGGCTCTTGCCTTGATTCTGTCGGAAAGACCCATGCGCTCGTTTACCGCATCCTCTTTCGTCCCGATCATCTTCTGGATCATCTCCCTGACCTGAATCCTTTCTTCCTTGGTAAGTTCTGCAAATGTCATTTCCGTTCCCTCCATGTTTTGGTTTATTTATCTTATGTATATAATATATCACCTTTATTTATTTATGTCAATATAAAATTTGATATTTTTTAGAAAAAATTTACAGCCGCAGGTTTCCCCACGGCTGTCATGATCATCCTTTCATATGGCTGTCTATGATATTACGATAAACATCTATATTGTCCATGATAGCAGGTTTCAGGTGCGGCTGAGCCCGTGTCCTGCTTGTTCCAAGTTCCACATAAGCCGCATAGGGTTTCTTTGGGAATGCATCAGACAATGCCCCGACATACACGCATTTCTCATCCTCAACGACTCGGCTTGAATAACTTCCTGCAAGCGTGCCTGTCCTTTTGGGTGCGTTTTCCGCAGCTCTGGTCTGTGCCTCAATGCCAACCTCAGCCAATGCCTGAGTTACAGCATTAGTAAACTGATCTTTTACCTCATCGAAATTATCCGTTATGATTACATCGACCGCCATTTCTGCCACTCCCTGTATGTCATGTTTGGAACCGTTATCGTTCGGGTTCCATCAAAGCTTGAATCAAGTTTGTATGATCCTGTTACAATTCCTTCCCGTGCCGCCCTTGTGCGATTCTCCCTGTTACCAGTCGAGTAGCCAAGTTTACACCTGCAATTGATGGTTTCTTCCAGAGGCGCATTCGGATCACGAGGGCGGGATAATCCGGGGAGAAATTCTTCATCAAGCGGAATCTCCATGCCGTCAAGATCAGCATGGCTGTCTCTTGTCCGATTATCCAAGACGGCAATCCACTTCTTCTTGACATCGTACCCTTCATCATCTGTCCTTGCGATGCTGTCCAATACGCCAAGAGAAGAAGCGTCGTAAACCATGCCCCTTGCTGTTTCGTTGGACATCCTGATATTACGGACGATCATGCGCCCTATGACAAGAGCCGCTATTGCGCCCACTCCCATCATCATGGCTGAGCCGGATTTCATGCTTGTCCGCATCCCGCTCCTGTTCCACTTATCCGCTTTCTGCTTATTGATGGATCGTTTCGTCAGGTCTGCATAATGTGCGTCCTCTTCCGTGATGGGCTTGAAATTATACCCTTTTAACGCCTTTTTCAGCCCTTTCCCGGTTTCGTTATACTTCCGCTGATAGATTTTATGCTTATGTTGTTCGATGCTTTCTAGGGCTGTTTTATCGGCATCGTACAAGGCATCAATAATCCTTTGCTCGTATTCCCTGTACGCCTTCGTGCCAATATGCGACCGAATCAGTGCCATGTACCTGTCCTTCAGCCGCTTCTTATCCTCTCTGGTTTCAGCCTTTGCATACTGATCAAGGATATCATCAGCCTGTTTTTGGATGCCGGATAATGCGCCCTTCTGGATTTTCGCCAAGTCCTTTTCCAGTTTATCGAATATCGGGCGTATTTCTTTCTGTATCCGCTTTACTTCCCTGTCCTCATCATACATAAGCAATCACCCGTTCTTGATCAGGTTTCTTCTTCCGGCTCCGCCTGTTGTTCCTCAGGGTTTTCCTCTTCCTGTTTATCGATCAGGCTTTCTGCGGCGATATCCAACTGATTAAGCACATCTTCCACTTTATCTGCATCTCCAAGCAGGGTAAGCACCTTTCGGGTCTTGTATTCTTCGCTCAGAACATCTCCTGCCTGAATGATATTCGTGATTTCCTCTGAAGTATTGACGATCATAGACCGGGTGAATGAGGGCTTATCCTGAACACCTGCGACATCCATCAGCCCCTGAAGAAAATCGAGAACGCAATACTCAAAATCATCCGCCTTGCTGTTAAGAGGTTCATACGCCGCCTTGATCTGCGTTGCCGTGGTTGCGCCATTTGCTATGTTCTTTGTGTCCAGAGCCATAGCATCCTCGTACAGATCAGCCCTCAGCCTGTCCAGTAATGCTTCCCGGCTTGCATACGGTGCTTCTATCTGCTGTGGAATCGCCTGAGCCTCATCGTCAGCCGTTGCGATGTGCAGTTTCCTGATACGCTCAAGGAACTGCGCCATGTCCACATCATCCATGCCTCCGGCGTTCTGGATTGTCCAGTAGATCAGGCTTGCATCGTCAACCGTATTGGCGAACCCGCTCTTAATCAGATCGTAGCAATCTATCTGTTCCCGAAGTCCCACAAGTTCGCTCTGATGCTCAGGATTGCCCCACATCGGCACAATCGGAAAACCGGGGTAATTCTCCCCGTCATAGATCACTTCCCCGTCTGCCGGGCTTGAGATCGTGCGCAGGATGTACGGGCGTTTCTCGTGCAGGACTTCCGCATTGCCTTCCGTCCACATATAGTCTGTATATCCATCCAGTTCGTACAGAGTTGCCCTGAGAGGTTTTCCTGCATCGATCTGCCAATGCCTCACCCCTGCCTTCAGTGCGCCGTCTTCCTCGTCCCATAGCGGCATGAAATGAAGCAGGTCAAAGGATTCAACATGATCCATGTTGTAAAAACCGAATGCAAGCCCATGACACAAGGCGTTCTTCCCTATACGCTGAAGGATCGTATCGAAGTCATCACCGAATACCTGAGCCGTGCTTTCCTCCGTCCATGTAACACCGTTGCCCAGAAGGAACTGATTTTCCTGTGTCAGAAAGCGATTGAAGAACCGGGATGCCAATTTATAATTACTGCTGTAATTATCCGGCATAACCTTCCCGGTTGCGGTGTACAGCAGTTTCTGGAAATCGTTGATCGTCTTGTTCCTGTGCCGTCTGTACTGCTCAGCAACCTTTGCAGTGCGGTACATTTCATCTTCCGAACGAGTGCTCACAAGTCCGTGCACAAACTGCATCCGAAGTGCCTCGTTATTTCCTACCGCTTGCAAATCCTGATATGTCTTGATGATAATCGCCCCCTTATTAACTATGCTTTTTTCATCAGTTTCTTGGTATAAACGTGATACCTGAGTGCATCGACCGCATGATCATTGACCTTGAGCGGGCGTTCCTCGCCCCCGCTGTCATCCCATACATAGCCGCCCAATTCGTTAATCAGATCGGTCAGGCTTTTTAATATCTTTACCTTGCCCATATTCATAGCACTTGCGGTTTCCCTGATGCCATTCAAAACATCGTTATCAGCCTTGCGTACCTTTGCCCAATGGCTTTTTTTCAACAATGCAATAAATGAGGCGGCTGACGGGTCAATGATGACTTCCATCTTCTTCACAAGCCCACCGCCGCCAACGGCTTTCTTGATAGGCTGTATGACCTCGAAGAAGCACCGCTCTATATCGGCAAGATACTCGTTATCGGTTTTTTGTACGCCTGTATCCCTGCCGCTGTAATAGTAGCACTTCACCGCATACCAGATACCATTTACTTTGTACCACAATAAAGCCGCAAATGCATTCATTGTACCGTAGTCCATGCTGATGCACATATCTGTTGGCGTTATCGGTTTGCCATCTGCGTCCATTGGCACATCATCCACAAGCGCATCCTGATACATGGGATAGATTAGACCTTCCGCAAGCACCCACAGCCCAAGGATAAAGCGGTCATAATATACGCCTGTGTATTCCAGTTTGATATTATCCACATAATCCTGCGGCAGTGTGGTATTGTCATCCAGAATAAAACGCACATCAAGCAGGTTTAATTCATCCGCCCTGTCTATATAATCCACCTTTAACCAATGACCGGGATAATCAGGGTTAGTTGTGCCAATAAGTTTCGCACCCGGCTTTCTCAATCGGGACAGGAGCATTGTGAAGAAATCCTCCGGCAGTTTCGTGATCTCATCCACGTATGCACCTTGCAGGGTCACGCCTCGTATCTTTGCCTCAGCCTGTGCATCGTTCGCACCTTCAAGTAATATATGCCGTCCAAACAGCCACCCCTCTTTCGCCGACATGGAAAAACGGAAATTGCTCTCTCCAACAAGTGATTGCAGGAGCAATAAGCAATTCCGTTTTAATGTGGTCAGGCTTCGTGCTGACATGAGATATAGATAATCAGGCGCATCTGGCATCTCATGTACCCAGAACGCCCACAGCACTAGCGATATCCATGTCTTACCAGATGACACACTTCCCTCAAGGATGTTGATGCGCTTTAATTGGTTTTTTTGCCATAGTCTCATCAGCCATCGTTGCTTCGCCGTGTAGATCATCCTACTTCTGCCTCAAATGATTCTGCGACAGGTTCTTTCAGACCGCTTATCAGGTCAGCCAAAACACCATCCTTCGATGCAGTAATATCAAGGTTATCCTTCTGACCGAGATATTGCTTGCCGAGAAAAATCGCCATTGCGGGAGATTTTTTTGAAAGTTGGAATTGGTTTCTCCTCAATGCTATTTTTAACCCCATACAGCCGACTTTTTTTATATACTCTTGAAAACTCATGCCGTATGTCCTTTTGCACCACCTTGAAAGCGTATCTATATTTGCAGGTTTACCTTTCTGATCACGGAAAAACCAACATATCTCCTCCTGAGAACAGCCTAGCCCGGCAAGGTCTTCGAATGTCTTTTTATCAAATTCCTTTTTAGGTCTTCCACCCGGCATACGATCACCACCCAAAATACGGAACAAACACCCTGTCTTTTTGGAAGTCAATCAAAGTTATCGGGAGTTTATTCCCCATGAAAGCACACATCGTCCTGTAATAAATTTTATTATCAATCAACGCCAACCTCGGCTTTGTTTTTATTATTGCCTCAAAAACATTGCCATATAGCAGTAACTGTCCTACGGCGTTCATTTGGTTCGATGTGCCCGTGGAAGGATATTTATCGTTTGCCTTCTTCACCTCGAATATCGTGCAACTATAATCCTCATGCCTTACCACAATGTCAGGTCTTATTGTAAATTGCTTTTCTATCGGGATCATTACCTGTCTCTGTTTTACAATCACCCTCGGCAGATGAAGCCCTGCACAAATATCCTCTATGTGCTCAAAGATATTATCCTCGAATTGGCGTTCGTTACCCATGAACTCAAAGTCCTGCGGTCTTCGAAGTTCCTCTATGGTTTCGTCCATCCCTAAATATTCAGTTGCTATCTCTTTATCGGTCAGACCGTCCCTCGCCCAACCTTTCAACCGGGTTAAACCGTCCTTCGTTAACCACGGTTCGTATTTTCCTTTAGCGATAGTCCTTCACCGCCTTTCGGATATTTAATTATCCCTCCATCTGTTTTGGATGCCCGGATAATACCTCGAAAATTCCACCATATTTCGCCAGATACAAAAACGGAGTATCGCATATAGCCACAATCATTTCCATAATGCTTGTTGATACGGCTATTGTGATAATATCTTTGGCACTGTATATTCCCCAAAACGCCAGTGCGATAAATCCAAAATTCTCAAGGCAGTTGGTAATAATTGTGGATACATTATTTCTAAACCACATTGCCCTTCCATTCATCTTTGCCCTGATATAGTTAAATAAATAAATATCAGCAAAATTGGCTACGATATACATAACGGAACTTGAAATGCTTATGCGCAGGTTTAATGCGAAAAGTCCATGCATATATCCATCTGCATAGTCGATTGGACTTGCAGTATAGCGAAGTGTTATCTGTGACCCTATAATGAAAAGAATGTTTGCGAACACGCCGAACCATACAGCCGTCTTTGCATCCTTCTCTGAATAACACTCCGAGAGAATATCCGTTGCAAGGAATGTGGATGCAAACCATACTGTCCCGATGGATGTGTAAAGCCCGAATAATTCAACATTTTTTGCTGTAAGCAGGTTTGCAAGGATAGTTGCCACCGCAACCCATCCAATTACTCCGTATTTCCCGAACAGCTTCTTGCAGATAAGGATTGCCGAGAAAACAAAAAGGATTTCAAGTGCCAGAATTATTTCGTTTGTCATTAATTATTTCTCCTTAGTTTTTTATAGTGGGTTATCGCATACCACATTTTTATCTATATTCTTTTGAAACTCTCACCGGGAAGTGTGTCAGCACATCCTTTACTTCCGTTTCTACTGCTAAATGATCCGGGTTGTATTCATTGAGCAGATACTGACCGAATGTATCGAGTGCGTCCTCGATATTAAATTCCTTGCCACGGATGTTTTTAGTAAGCCATTCATCTACATCCATATAATCCGGGTAATAGTCTCCGGGAACGAAGGTAACCGTAAACCTGTTTGTATACCAATCCTGCCCGATAGCGCATTTGCATACAGCGATAGGATACATTGTGATAACATCAATATCCTGCGTGTTATTCAGATTCATTTTTAATTCTCCTTTAGTGCAGGGTCTTCAACTCCGTTTGCTTCGAAAGCCATCTGCCTGTCTATACACGTCCCACATTTGCCGCAAGGATGATCGCCACCTTCATAACAACTCCATGTCAGCTTGTACGGAACGCCTATATCGAGTCCAACCTTCACAACGCCCTTTTTAGGCTCGTTTATAAATGGTGCGATGACTTTTACCTGTCCTGCCGTTCCTTCGCTTATAGCGGCGTTTATTGCGGTTAAAAAGGCATTAGAGCAATCGGGATATGCATTACCTGCCGCATCATCCGCATGTGCGCCATACCATACCTCAGATGCGCCCACACTGACCGCAATGCTTGCCGCCGCTGATAACATCAATCCATTTCGGAAAGGCACATACGTTGCAACAGGTTTCTTTCCACCTGTCTTTTTAATCTGTTCCGCATAACTCCCATGCTCTATTTCTTCGGTTGAGTGTGAAAGAAGGGAACAATTGCTTCTCTCAAAAATCTTTGAGAGGTCGAGTTCAATTAATTCCACTCCATAATATTTTGCTACATCTCTTGCGCTCTGCATTTCACGATCATGCTTCTGACCGTAAAACATATTCACTGCAAGAACATCCTCCGGGATACATTCCTGCAATGCCATTCCGAGGCATGTGCTTGAATCAACACCCCCTGATAGTAAAACCACTTTTTTCATAAATGAGTCTCCGCATACTTCTGAAACTTAATCCATTCCTTGATATTAACGGCTTGTAACTCCGCCTGCTTGGCGCAACGCTTTCCTTTAGGTTTGGGATTCATTTTCATATCTTTCCCTGTAAAATGGAATATATAGCCGAATCTCCCCCACCCCCACGATGTACTATCAACGCTATCAAAGTGATATGTGCTGAGTTTCTTTGTGTCCGTGAATCCAAGCCCGTGTACCTTCGCTCCGTTCCTGTGTGCGTAGTCTATGAGCATTGGAAATGCACCATATTGAGACTTTTTTATTTCCCCGCTCACAATGCCGCCAATCGCAACATAGTCGTATTCGGCGCACATCCGTTTATATTCTTGTAATCCACGTGTTTTATGCCAAACCGGCATGCATTTTCTTCCCGTTATGCCTTCCAACTTTTTTCTATATTCAAGAACCTTTTGATATCCGACAACGGAATCTATGTCTAATTCAAAATAGTATTTTATGTCATTCTCTTTTATGAAAGTTGCGTACCGCTTAACGTATTCTTCCCAGTTTATATCCTTTTTGCTGTTAGTCATAAAAGTGTATGCACCGCTGTCTAATAAAAACATCTTTGAGTTCTTGACTATATCGGATGATTTCTTATTAATTGTATAGAAACTGATAAGATTATACCCGCCAACAACAAGCGGCTTATTCTCTTCATATAAGCTCTCTACACCTGCAAGGAAAACTTTCATGGTGTAAACCACTGACCGCAATGCGGACATTGTATCTGCTTCGGCTTTTCAGATTCTTTTTCCGGGGCATCAGTGAAAAGCCCGTCTATATCAACATTTT
This sequence comes from Lachnospiraceae bacterium UBA4316, assembly GCA_002394535.1. Lineage (GTDB taxonomy): Bacteria > Bacillota > Clostridia > Lachnospirales > Lachnospiraceae > UBA2868. The sequence continues at coordinate 4,493 of DGUG01000020.1, read as the reverse complement.
CTCCGCTTGTGTTAAATCCCCAATCATAATCATCAAAATTAAGGCTTTCCAATTCCTCTTCCAGTTTGGAAAAATCCCATCCGGCAAACTCAGCCGTCTTGTTGTCTACAAGCCGAAATTTTCGCACCTGCTCTTCCGAAAGATCGTCAGCATAAATAACAGGCACTTCGGTCATTCCGAGTGCCTTTGCCGCCTCATATCTTGTATGACCTGCAACGATCACATTCTCTTTATCTAGGATCATCGGCACTTTAAATCCGAACTGCCTGATACTTTCCTTTACTGGTTCAATTGCATCCGCATTATGCCGGGGATTATTCTCATACGGCACAATGTCATCAATTTTTACCATCTTGATGTCCATCGTAATCCTCCTGTCCTTCTTCAAGTTCTCCCTACATAAAAAAACGGCGCAGATACAGGCAGGGTTTAGGGAGTGCATCCTGTGTGGGAGTAACCTGTACCCGCACCGCAAATAGGAACGGCAGGACTTGAACCTGCATTTGATAACCCGTCATAGCCAATTAGACCACGTTCCTGACCAACAACAGATAAGAGGTGTAGTATGATACAATTCCCAAAACGAAGATCAGAGCTGATGAGAATCCCCGTTTCGGGCTGTCCATGGCTCAAAAATAGCACAAAATTTATATCAGGTCAAACCTCACGGATATGATTGATATTAAACCGCTTCCGGTCTTTTTTTCCATCTGCGCTTCCTCCTGTTATTTGCCTGTTCCTTTGGCGTTGCCCATCTGCAATTTGTAGGTTCGTAATTCCCGTCATTGTTTATTCTATCAATGCTCAAGCCCTCTTTATATCCATTTTGCATTGCCCATTCGTAAAATGACATAAAATTCTCCGCCCACTCCTTGCAAACATTAATGCCACGATCCCTGTAATTCTCATATAGTTCCCCGTGTGCCCTTTTATTCCCGCATCGATTTTTCATATCAAGCCATATTCGATAAATCCTCGTGTGCCTTTTTCCATGTTTTCGGTTTAAGTTACCGATCCTTTCGGCACGGGCGCATCCACAACTGGTTGTCCTTCCATGCTTTAGGTTTTCATAAATGACTATCTTTTGGTTTCCGCAATCACATTTGCATAGGACAAGTTGCTTTCTATCCTTCGAACGACCCGCATATGAAACAATGACCATTTTCCCGTATCTCTCACCCGCATGGTCTATGTAACGCCCCATTGCTACACCTCCCGAATCCTTATTCCGTGAACATGAAGCATCAGTTTTCTCTTGAGGATATATTGCGGCGTTTTGGTTGCTTCGCTTTTAACATCCTCCACTATGGCATCACCTTCCTTTGTGTAATAAAAAAAGTCAGAGTAATATACCACTTCCCGTTCTATTACCTTGCCCTTTATCCTTCCGCCCCGTTTGCCCACGGTATCAGGTTCACGCTGTGCAGGGATCAGAACGAATTTCTTCTGCCTCTCAAGACCATGTATCATCCCGGCTTTTTCCATGATTTTTAATTCTTCCCATCTCCTAAGTTCCTTCTGGGAATCGAAGATGATGCCGTCTCGCTCCACCTTGTGATTGTGATATTTCCCGGTTGAGTTCCGCCTATAGTTACGCCATGCCATCAGATCAACCCCTTTTCCCGCAATTTCTGCCTCATGCATCCGTAAGAGCAAAAATAATGCAGGTGCTTGTCATACTGCCTTTTGTATACCCACTCCTGTGTTGGAATGATAAATTCCTTTCCGCAGGTCGTACACGGAAGCATTCTGAACATATCGGAAAGCCCCGAATACGGCTTGTGTTTCTTTCCTTTACGTTCTGCCACTACTGCCGAACCCTCCTGCGCCCCGCTCCGTCTTGGTCAATTCATCTGCTTCGTACAGCCCAACTGCCTCGCATCTCTGGAATACGATCTGCGCCACCCGCTCGTGCGCCTTTACGGTGACGGGGCTGTCACTGTCGTTCCTGAGCGGGATGCCCACGTTCCCCCTGTAATCACTGTCCAGAATCCCTACACAGTGCGGCAAGCGCATCCCGAACTTTGTCGCAATCCCTGAGCGGGAATAGATCGCACCGAAATAGCCATCAGGAATCTCCATGGCAAGCCCGGTATAGAACGGCACTACCTCGCCGGGATAAACAGTGATATCCTCGGTCGTATCCACATACAAATCATACCCTGCGGCAAAAGCACTTCCCTTTGTGGGTATGATTGCCGTATCCGTCAGCCGCTTAATTCTTACATAGATCAACTGGATCACCTTCCCTTCCATCCATTGTATCCATTGCAGTTTTCACACGGTTCCTGCCACCACGCCCGGTCTTCATACTTGCAATTGGAGCAGTATTTGCCGTTATCCACATCATCTTCCCAATGATCGTGGTCAGCTTCAAAATCATCCATCCAACGCCGCTCTTTTGCCTTTTTATGCTCCTCTGCCGCCTTATCCCATAATCCCCTAATGGCAAAGCCAAAAGCGCAGGAAACGCCCATTACGGCGGCGATTGCGGCAAAGGCTTCTTTTGGGATCATGCTCTCAGCACCTCCTTCAGCAGCGGAGACACAATCAGGTCGCTGTCCGGTTTCGTCTCCACCGCATATGTCTCCTGCTTGATATAACCGATAAACTGCGATATCACCGACTCCACCCAATCCGGGTTATCCGCCTTGAATTTCTCAGCCGCCTGATACTCGTCCGGGATGCGGAAACTGATAACGGTCTTAGTTGTAATCAGCATTCGGTGTCCTCCTGTCTTAACCCTTTTTCACAAAATCCGTTTGGCTTCACCACACGTCCATCGCACCAGTAATCTGAAAACATCTCATCATATTCGACATTTTCGCAGTTGCAACACCGTACCACCTGCTCCATCCGTCTGGCGTTTATCAGTTTGCCGGAATCGTCCCTGTCAAATTGCACTATATATTCGATCATTCGTTGTCCTCCTTGTCCTTCGCCCAATGTCTGCACCAATCTTCCATCACACGCACGTATCCAAGATATTCGCCAGATATCTCACAGCGGCATTCGATCATTTCGTACTCCTCGTTATAACTGCGGATGCAATGCTGACAGTTGCAACAGACCTTGCCGTTTTCTACGCTCATGTTCCGTCCTCCGATTCTACGTATTCCCATAAGTAACCGCCTGCTGTTTTTCTTCGCCCTTTGCAACAATCAATGACCGCTTTTGTATCTGGACATATAGTTTTTGCCGCTCTCACACTGTCGAGAAATATTATTTGCCCTGTTTCTATCTGCGTTGCTTTAACTGGTTTTCTTTTTCTGGATGCCTTTATCTTCATCCTCCAGTTGTCATCAATTATTCGGCTACCCATCTTTACAGCCCATTCAGCGTTTTCTTTGCACGTAACCCATTCGAGATTTTCAACACAATTATTCTGTCTATTGCAATCGATGTGATTTACCTGCGGTTTGTGATTCCTGTTTTCGATAAATGCTATTGCAACTAGTCTATGAACCTTATATTCTTTTCCGTGATTGTGTCGGAATAACTTTACTGTCATATACCCGAATCGGTTCCTTTGTTGCTTTAACATCCTGCCGCTTAATGCATTTCTTACCTCACCGCTCTCATTAACTTGATAAGTACCGTTATAGCCGCTTATGTCTCTCCACATATTATGATTCCTTTTCTACGATGGTCGGTGCGTTACAAACTTGCGCTACTGAGTATGCCCAATAATCTCCATCATCATAATCTGCATCAGGTTCAAGCGCATCCGCATCCACAAGCCTGCCGTGATGGTCGGGCAGTGCGACAAGAGGACAATCAGAAGGGAATCTATCTATATCTTTCTCATATATGTATCCGCTCTTTCCTGCACCGCACCTGCGACAAATGTCAAAATCGATGTCTTCTTCTATGATAAACGGACACTTCCCACAGTTCTCAGGCATCTTCATGCCCTTCACGATGATGCTACTCATCCTTCGTCCTCCCAATCAATCACCTGACCGCATGCGGCACATCTATCGTACCCATTGCTAACCTTATTCATAAATCCAACACGGCTGTTCCCGTATGCGACCAGTGCGCCACAAGTAGGGCAATACAGCTTATACAGATTTTTGTTATATGCATCGATACTCTTCATTGCCTTCTGCGGTATCTGCTTTTTTAGTGCTTCCAGTGCTTTTGTTACCGCTGAATCCTGCTGAGTCTCATCTCCGCACGGCGCGAAATGCACATATAGCCATTTATACGCTTCAGCGTTTGTCATGATTCACGTCCTCCTGATACGGTTCTGGCAGAGGATCAAATATCCTCTTGAAATTGTCATACTTCTTTATCGTCATAAGCGCATGGAGCATATCTCTTGCGCTCGTCCGGCTGACATTAAATTCTTTCGACAGCAAATCAATCCATTCCTGATTTGTCATATGTCCTCCCGATAACATTCTGGTAGCGGCATCCATGCCAACACATCATCTAACCGCTCAAAATCGGATTTGCCGACATCACCTTGCCACCAGATTCTTTCTCTT
>DGUG01000084.1:3011-6069 GCA_002394535.1 Lachnospiraceae bacterium UBA4316 | reverse complement strand
TGTATTTTCAATACCGAAGAGGAAGCATATGAGGCGATAGAAGAGTTCAAGCAGGATGTTGAAGAACCGGGATATAAGTTTATTACGGAGTCAATATCCCTTACACCACAGCCGCAGGCGAGTGTGACGATAATTGACCAGTATACCGGAGAAGTTAAGGCCATAGTCGGCGGAAGAGGAGAAAAGAAAGCTTCTCTTACACTTAACCGTGCAACGGATACAAAGCGACAGCCGGGGTCCTGCTTTAAAGTTCTTGCAGCTTACGCCCCGGCAATTGATGCCGCCGGCAAGTCGCTTGCCTCAACGCAGGTGGATGAGCCTTACAGCTATGCAAACGGGAGACCTGTTAAAAACTGGTACAGCGGTTACAAAGGAATATGTACATACAGATACGGAATCGAGCAGTCACTTAATATCGTTGCGGTTAAAACCATTACGGAGATAACTCCCCAATTGGGGTTTGATTATCTTCTTAATTTCGGGTTTACTACTCTTGTTGACAGGAGAACGGAGAGCAACGGTACGGTATCTTCCGATATTACCCAGGCGCTTGCGCTCGGAGGACTTACGGACGGAGTCACCAATCTGGAACTGACGGCGGCGTTTGCTACGATTGCGAACGGCGGAACATATATCAAGCCCATGTTCTATACGAAGATTATAGACCATGATGGTAATGTCCTCATCGAGAATACCCCGAAGAGCCGCCGCGTTTTAAAGGAAACAACGGCATTTCTTCTTACCGATGCGATGGAAGATGTTGTAACACAGGGTACAGGTGCAAGGGTTAAATTTGACAATATGTCTATTGCGGGTAAGACCGGTACTACAACCAGTAACGTGGACGTATGGTTTTCCGGATATACACCTTACTATACATGCTGTACATGGAGCGGTTATGACAATAACGTTCATATGAACGGAAGTGGGGAGACTAATACGGCCAAGACTTTGTGGAAGGCTGTTATGAGCCGCATCCATGAAGGACTTGAATACAAGTCCTTCACTATGCCGGAGGGAATAACTACCGCAACAGTCTGCAAGAAGACGGGCGGACTCGTAACCGATATCTGTCGTGCGGACGGATGCGCCATAACCGAGTATTTTGCTACGGGAACCGTACCTACGGAACCTTGTACAAATCACTACGGTGACGTATTCGATACGGGACTGGTGTGTGCTATGACCGGACAGAAAGCAACTGATACATGTCCATACGCCTACGAAGGTGAGGCGTCGGCTGAAGGGTTCTGCCCGCACAGTTTGATAAACGGTGTAGGAGCCCAGGATTACTACAATCTGATTCAAATGCAGGCAGCAGGTCTTGTCCCCGGGCTGAACGGTGCTGCACCGGTTGATCCGAATGCGGCCGCAGTTGATCCCAATGCTGCAGCAGCGGCTCAGGCACAGCAGGACTGGCTCAATGCGCTTAACGCGTTAAATGCACAGAATGCATTAAATGCACAGTAAGAGTATGCAATCAAATTGTGCATTTGCGCAAAAGACGCTTGCGCTCATCTTTCCGTGCGTTAAAGGTCTCGATTGTATAACAATCGAGACGTGGCGACGCCGACGAAGTCGGTGTTGGGTAGTCCGCTCAAGCGCCGCTCAGGCTGTCTCGACCAAAGGCCGAGACATACCTCGCTAAGTAACGACGCACTCCAAAGCTTTTGCCGCAAACGACAATTTGCCTGCTACAGAATGTGTATGTGTATATGTATGTGTGTATGTAATGGAGTGGTTAACTTTATATAAAGGCGGGACGGGTGAAATTGAAGAGAAGAAGTCCCGATTCATAGCTACCATAGAACCTGTCTCTTCCGAAGAGGAAGCGGTGGATTTTGTTGCGCAAATCAAGAAGAAATACTGGGATGCAAGGCACAATTGCAGCGCGTTTATAATAGGGGATGCGGGCGAAAAATCAAGATGCTCCGATGACGGGGAGCCTTCAGGTACCGCGGGCAGACCTATGCTTGACGTCCTGGCTAAAGAAGGAATCACAAATGTATGCGTTGTCGTAACAAGGTATTTCGGCGGTACACTGCTTGGTACCGGAGGGTTGGTAAGAGCCTACTCGGCCGCCGTAAAAGCGGGGCTTGACAACTGCGAAACAGTCAGAAAAATCCAGGGCTGCCGTGTAAGTGTAAAATGCGATTACAACGACTGGGGCAAGGTGCAGAATCTGTGCGGACGTAAGGGATATACTGTTTCAGATACTGTATATACAAGTGATGTGGAGACGACTATCGTAACCGAGAATGCAGATGAGCTGCTGGCTGACATCACCGATATAACTGCGGGAAAAGCGGTTGTTTCAGAGCCCGTTCCCGTTGTGCTTTATAGAGACCAGGACGGAAATATCAAATAATATGTAACTGTCAAAAGGAGGTGCGGTAATGGAAGAAAAAATGACAATGGAAGAAATAATCGGACTTGTTGAGGAAAAACAGTACACCCGCATCAGACAGGAACTTGCAGAGTGGAACGAAGCGGACATAGCTTCGGTGCTTGAGGAGCTGCCTTTTGAAGAGCAGATCAAAGTGTTCAGGATTTTGCCGAAGGGGATCGCGGCGGATGTGTTTGCATTTCTTCCGGTGGAAATAGAACAGAAAATCATAACAACCCTTACCGACCGCGAGGCGGCAAACATCATCAATAACCTGATGGCTGATGATGCGGCGGATCTTATGGAAGAGATGCCGGCAGGGCTTGTAAAAAAGCTCCTTGCAAATGCTGATCCTGAGGTAAGAAGAGACATCAATCACCTTCTCCGTTATCCGGAAGATTCTGCCGGAAGTCTTATGACGGTGGAGTTCGTAGACCTGAAGGAAAATCTTACGGTTGCCGAATGTATAGACCGGATCAGGACCACGGGAGTAGATAAGGAGACCATAGATACATGCTATGTCCTTGATCTCGGGCGGCATCTTATAGGTACCGTATCGCTTCGGGACCTTCTTCTTAATCAGCCGGATGCTCATGTTGTTGAATTCATGAATGAAAACGTGATCTCGACAAACACCATGACCGACCAGGAAGAAGTTGCAAGAATGTTCCA
>DGUG01000084.1:0-2882 GCA_002394535.1 Lachnospiraceae bacterium UBA4316 | reverse complement strand
GATGACGTTGTGGATATCCTGCAGGAAGAGGTTACGGAGGATATCGAAAAGATGGCAGCTATCCTGCCGACCGACAAGCCCTACATGAAGACGAATACTTTCGAGACATGGAAGAAGCGTATACCATGGCTCCTTCTTCTGATGATAAGCGCTACCGTTACGGGTAAGATAATTACCCATTATGAGCAGGCTCTCGGAGCGTATGTTGTTCTGACAAGCTTTATTCCAATGCTTATGGATACGGGCGGTAATGCCGGCGGACAGGCATCGGTTACGATCATCCGCGGACTTTCGCTGGATGAGATCGAATGGTCGGATATTTTTAAAGTAATCTGGAAAGAGATCAGGGTTGCGGTGGTGTGCGGCATCACGCTTGCAGCTGTCGGATTTGCCAAGATCATGATCGTAGACAGGGTGCCGGTAGTAGTTGCGCTTGTTGTTTGCCTGACACTTGTAGTTACGGTTTTTTTTGCAAAAATCGTGGGCTGCACGCTGCCTATGATCGCCCAGAAGATCGGCTTTGACCCGGCAGTTATGGCCAGTCCTTTTATCACGACTATTGTGGATGCCCTGTCGCTGCTTATTTATTTCCAGTTTGCAACACGTATTCTTGGTATATGATGAGCCGGGCGGTTATATAAAACATAAAGGATGATTTTATATTATGATTACAAAACGGGAAGACATAAGAAACATTGCAATAATCGCACACGTTGATCACGGCAAGACAACCCTTGTGGATGAACTGCTAAAGCAAAGCGGTGTATTCCGTGAAAATCAGGAGGTTGCCGAGCGCGTCATGGATTCGAATGATATCGAGAGGGAAAGAGGTATTACGATCCTGTCGAAGAATACGGCTGTTTCATACAAGAATGTGAAGATAAACATTGTCGATACTCCGGGACATGCGGATTTCGGAGGAGAAGTTGAGCGTGTTCTCAAGATGGTTGACGGTGCGATACTTGTTGTTGATGCGTTTGAGGGTGTTATGCCCCAGACCAAGTTTGTGCTTAAAAAAGCCATGAGTCTGAAGCTTCCCGTACTTGTCTGTGTCAACAAAGTAGACCGTCCCGAGGCAAGATGCGAAGAGGTGGTTGACGAGGTACTGGAACTGTTCATGGATCTTGACGCGAGCGATGAACAGCTTGACTGCCCATTTATCTATGCATCGGCCAAGATGGGAATGAGCGGTAAGGATCCCGATAAACTTGAGAATTCAATGATCCCGTTATTTGATGCGATCGTCAATTATATTCCGGCTCCTGAAGGGGATTTTGATGCGGGATGTCAGGTGCTGATCAGCACGATAGATTACAATGAATATGTGGGCAGAATCGGTGTCGGTAAGGTCAGCAACGGCTCAATAAAAATCAATCAGGACGTGGTGATTGTCAATCACCATGAACCAGATAAGCTAAGAAAAGTCAAAGTATCCGCGCTTTATGAATATGACGGACTGAATAAGGTAAATGTCAAGGAAGCAACTGTCGGCTCGATTGTTGCGGTGTCAGGTATTGCTGATATTCATATCGGTGATACGATCTGTGATCCGGATTCTCCCGAGCCCATTCCATTCCAGAAGATTTCAGAGCCTACCATTTCCATGAACTTCATGGTTAACGATTCGCCACTTGCGGGACAGGAAGGCAAGTTCGTGACATCAAGACATCTTCGCGAGAGATTGATGAGGGAACTTAACACCGATGTGTCACTTCGTGTCGAAGAAACCGATTCCACAGACTGTTTCAAGGTGTCGGGAAGAGGTGAACTCCACCTGTCGGTTCTTATCGAGAATATGCGTCGTGAAGGATATGAGTTTGCGGTAAGCAAAGCAGAGGTTCTGTACCGTGAGGACTCCAAGGGCCGCAAATGCGAGCCTATGGAGATTGCATACATAGATGTTCCGGAAAGTTATGCGGGAAATGTTATAGAAAAGCTGGGAGCCCGTAAAGGAGAATTGCAGAATATGATGCCGATAACCGGCGGGTACCAGAGACTGGAATTCTCAATCCCGGCAAGAGGTCTTATCGGGTACCGCGGCGAATTCATGACTGATACAAAGGGCGAAGGAATCATAAATACGATTTTTGATGAGTATGCACCATACAAGGGAGATATTCAGTTCAGGAAACAGGGAAGCATAATCGCTTTTGAAACGGGTGAGTCGGTAACTTACGGACTGTTTCAGGCGCAGGAGCGAGGAGTTTTGTTCATAGGGGCCGGGGAAAAGGTATATGCCGGTATGGTGATCGGTCAGACCGGTAAGCCCGAAGATGTGGAGATTAACGTGTGCAAGAGTAAGCATTTGACCAATACGAGAGCATCCGGATCGGATGATGCGCTCCGCCTGTCTCCGCCCAAGATACTGTCTCTTGAGCAGGCTCTTGAATTCATTGATACGGACGAGCTTCTTGAGATCACTCCCGAGACTCTTCGCATACGGAAAAAGATACTTGATCCTACCCTCAGAAAACGCGCCGCGTTTGCACAGAAGAATAATCAATAAATATAAAGACATTTTCAAATGTTTTTTGTATAATATATTTCGGGGGTTTGTTAAAAGATTGCTCCCGAAAAGGAGAAAGCATGTTTACAAATATTTTTGGAAATTATCTTGTTAGAAAAAACATTATTACGGAGGATGAATTCATCAGCATCAAGATGCAGATTGACAAGACCAGAGTCAAGCTTGGTCTTATTGCGGTTTCCGAAAAACTTATGACGGAAAAGCAGGCTGATGAGGTTAACCTCAAGCAACAGATGATGGATAAAAAGTTCGGGGATATCGCGATCTCTCTCGGGTATCTGACGGAGGTTCAGGTAGAACGGCTTCTTGCCCTTCAGGGAAATGAATACATGAGATTCTGCCAGAGTGCGGTTGA
>DGUG01000034.1:10916-22312 GCA_002394535.1 Lachnospiraceae bacterium UBA4316 | reverse complement strand
TTGTATCAGAAGTATTTGAACCCTCTGCTGCAAGTTCGGCTGCATTTGCGGAATAATCCGGCCTTGATACAAGTGTAGTTCCGCCGCTCGTACCGCTTCCGTAGCTTTCCACGTCATCCGAATTGAATGATTTTACAACATTTCCGTTTGCATCTACGAATCTAAGCAGTGCTCCCTTTGTGTTGGCAAATGCCCTCTTGTCAATATAGCCGACGGAATCGGGTATATTGATATATGAAAGGCTGTCACAGTTCTCAAATGCATACGCAAATATAGACTGGACCGACCGCGGCAGAGTTACATGCTGCAAACCCTTGCAGTTTGAAAATGCATGCTCCGGAATCTGTGTTACTCCGTTCGCAATTGACAGTTTTGCAAGGTTATTGGCACCCCAGAAGGCATACTCTTCAATTTCCCTTACGGATGTAGGCATCTGATAAGTGGTGGAAGGACGCCCCGCAAGGTACTGTACAAGTTTTCTGCCATCAGTTGAATATATCACGCCATCATAGCTGGTATAGTTCTCATTTGAAGGGGAAATAGAAACATTTGAAAGCGAAGGGCATCCCGCAAACACCCCGGAGCCCATCTCTCTTACTGTACGAGGAATACTAACGGAATACAAAGATGTACAACCCGAAAAAGCGCTGGAACCTAATGTTCTAACGCTTTCGGACATTTTAACGGTCTGTAGATTGGAGCAATTGGAAAAGGCTCCAAAATCAACAGTTGTAACCGTATCAGGCATGACAAGCTTAGTCATCTTGTCGTACCCTTCAAAGGCTTCTTTACCTACACGGTTGACCCATGCAGGAAGGGTTACTTCATAATCGTCCCCCAAATACTTGGCGGCCGTAGCACCGTCATATTCATAATCCCCGTGAGTCGATGTCGCCTCCGCACTTCCTGCCGGAAGAACTGCAAGCATTACGGCAGTTGCACACAGAAGGATGGCAATGACTCTTCTGATAATCTTCCCCATTAGATTATGCTGCTTTCTTCTTCAAATACTCTTCCGGATCTTTCTTTAAGAACATTACAACAGCTATGGCTGCAAGTCCGAAACACAGGAACCACTTTGGATGTATTCCGTCGGCAGTCTTCGGTGTCGCATCGGCTATACCCGCCTCGGTAAGATTTGCAGTATCAACCCATACCATATAGGGCGAGAAATGCGTACATGTATATGTCATACAGGGGACACCGTTTATTACCGTGAATCTCGGTTGCATAGGATCAATCACTCCGCCTGCGGTGCTCGCGATCTTCGCATTACCGCCGTAGATCGCAAGATCATCAGGTATCGGCATTGTTATTGAAACACTTACCCCTTCAGGCACCGGGCTGATCTTGTTCGTACCTGTCGAATCATACAGAGATATATCAAATGGCAGATACCTTATGGCACTTATATCATCACCGTATTTGTTATGCAGTGCTGCAAGTCCCATCTCATCGGCCTCGGGTGTCTGAGTGATCTTTACGACATAGTTGTCGGTAGAACCATTGACAGTTGCGCTGATCTTTCCGGTGTCACTGATACCGCCTGTTGTAGAGATAACGGTAGCATTACCGTTTCCTCTGTTGCTGCCCGAACCTGATCCCGTACTGCCGCTTCCGGAGCCCTCTCCCACATACACCGTAGAATTAACGCCTGCGGCTGATACAGGTGCAGCAGCACCGGCATCCTGGCTGTTAACAAATACAGGCAGTGCCGATGAACTCGATGAAGATGATGAAGATCTTGAGCTGCTTGAAGAACTCGAGCTTCTGGAAGTTGTTCCCGATGTTCCTCCACCGCCTCCTCCTGTACTTCCGCCACCGGATGATGACGTACTGCTGGAAGAAGACGAACTTGATGAGCTGTTACTCTGGTATTTAACTAATACTTCATAATCTCTGTTTATCGGATTATTAATAGACGGACACCCAACCATATAAGAGGTATAACCGGGCTTTTGAGGAATCAATGCCTTGGCACTGTCATACATAGCTTGAGTAAATGTAGAGCCCTTGGCCAGATCCTCGTATGATGTCAGAAGAATCTTTGTTCCGTCATCATCAAGATAGAAAAATACATTAACAGTATCTCCACTCGAATATACGGGAATAAATCTTGCTTCTCTTACCAAACCTTCATTAATCTTGACAGTTTCTTTCGGATTGATATACGATCCGCTCCATTCTTTGAATACATATTTACCCGGATCATCCGGATGAACCGGAACAAGTCCATTAACATAATTGAGAGCAGTGTCACCCGTTAAAACAGTATAGGGACTTTCAAGCAGGGGTGAACCATCGATATTTTCTATATAGAGTAAGAACTCATCCTTAAGATACTCACCAAACTGAACATTGGGATGAGGGGTTTCATTTTCTATATACTTGGCCAATCCCTCTGCTTCTCTGTGAATATTCATTAATACAAGAGGATATTTCTTTGTTTTTAAAGGATTGGCTCGTTCAAATGCATCATCATCCAAATTGTACTGACCATACTTCTGTGTACAATCAACATTCATATCAGTACTTATTGAACCAAACGCCTTACTCTTTACACTGATCGCTGCATCCGGAAGGATTACTCTGTTTATGGAATCACAATCAAAGAAGGTTCCTTCGGAAATATCTGCCGAAGTATCCGAAAGATCAACTTTTATAATGCTGTCACAATCTCTGGCTGCATACGGAGCAAATGCAGTTACTCCTTCCAATTCCTTATTTTCACCGATCGTTGTTGATCCGACAGTATATCCTCTGCCCGGAAGTATTTCATCAACAGTGATATCTTTTTTATTATCATTCTTAATAATTCCGTTTACATTGGTAAAGTACGGATTATCGCTGCTTCGACTGCTATATGCCTCGTCACCGCCTTCACCCAGGAAGAATACGTTGGATAATTGTGATGAGGATCTTATATCATGAGGGAAAGAATCCTCATAACTGGTTCCTTTATTGTAACTGTCTTCGGCATCGGGACAATAAAACGGAAGTTCGCCGAGTAATTTAATATCCTGATTAAATACTATCTTGGAAACAGACACGGGATAGTCCTCAGGTTTAGGATCCTTTAAGATCTTATTATAATCATCGATATACGGACCTTCGAATGCATAAGGCGGAATATAACCGGCGCTTCCATTTTCAAACGTTATGGAATCTATACCGTCAACATACGCAAACATATAATACTTATAGTGTTTATCAGCAGGCTTATTGGAAAACATGCTTGTGCCACTTGAAAAATGAGCTGAATTCCCTTTATCAAATATCTGATAACCATAGTCCTTTTCGATACCTATAGTGGTATCTTTTACGTTGATCGTACTTTCGGCATAGTCAATAAAGTCAATACCATAAGGAACTGTAATGTCTTTGGTTTGATTAACAATGGCACTTACCATGTTCGTTCTTTGATCGCCTGTCCATGTATCAATCTTGTCAATAGGTACAGGTCTTGCCGAGGGATCATCCGAATAGTCGATATATGTTGTTCTGTTTGGATACTCAAGCAAGTATACTCCTGCAGGCGTAATAAACTTTCCGTATTTATCATAATGAGGAACCGAATTGATAAGACTCTCGCTATATTTTGAAGTATATGCAGTATCATCAACCTTGATCGGCGCATACACGGGATTAGCAGGAATCGCAGCATTATTGTTTTCCGCACGATAACTGCATACGAGATTTCTCGGATTCTCCGTCTTGTATAAAATATAAATCTCGTTTTTACTGATTTTACCGGGCACGGAATAATCGCCTTTACCAATTGCAAAAAGGTAAGGTGTGTACCCTGCTTTCATCGGTCCTACAAATGTGATCGCACTGGTTCTCGGCTCGTATTCAAATGCATTTGCAGCTATTCCACCCGTAGAAAACTTTGCATATTTATCAACATCCTTATCCGAACCAACCGAACCGTTAATATAATCCCCGTCTTCTTTAGCCAGGAATCTTACTTCTTCAAGTGACGGACAATCTTTGAAACATTCACTTCTTATCGCACACAATCCGTCCCCATTATACTTATATGTAACATACTTAAGTACAGGATTATCGAAGAATGCTTTTTCCTTCAGATCGGTACCGTCGGTTGTATTGTTCGTTGTTATTATTACCGAGTTGAGTTTATCACAGCTTTCAAACGCACTCTGGCCCACTGAATGTATTGTTGTGGGAAGTGTCAGATTAACTATTGATTTGTTATCCTTGAACACATTATTATCAATACCGCTGATAAATATCTCATTTTCACCGACAGTATCACCGATGGCCAGATCGCATAAATTCGTTCCAAACTTTTGACGATCTGCCTCATGCGTTATCATACCGTCATTTCTGACCTCGAATACAAAATCATTCTTTTCGTTTGTAGGCGTTCCGCTCTCGGTAGCTTTTACATTACAATAATCATAGTATTCCGTTTCGCTTACTCTGTATCTGTATGTATAATTATTCGATTTATCGGTACCATCAACTTTAAGACAGTCCTTATATGCCAGTACCGATGAATCCTCGGGTGTCTTCAGCCTATCTGTACCCGAATCTATCTCGGGTCTGGGGCCTTCCACAATGATCTGTGTATTATCAAATTCATTATAGATCAGATCTTCCGCAATTCCCGACGTGCTGTTATTAAATCTTATCAGTGACATGTTATAACAACAGCCGAATGTGTCTTTCTTCATGCTGCCGTTAAATTCATCGGGCATATTCACTGTCGCAAGGTTCTCACATTCACGGAAGAGTCCCTCAACCGTTCCGAGATTATTAACGGTTGTATTCGTTCCGTCGAGTTCAACACTTGTTACCGCTTTACATCTGTTGAACGCATAGTTGCCTACTTTACATCCCTTGACCAACTTCGAAAAATCAAGTTGCGCAATAGCGATGTCGCCGTAAAAAGCACCGTTACCGATGGTTGTAAGGTTCTTCGGGAATGCAAATCCGGAACCGCTGTCTGAGAACGTTGTAAGCGAAGTACACCCCGCAAACGCAAGCATACCTATCGTTGCAAGCGGTGACAGATCCGTATATTCAATAGTGGAAAGGCTTGCACAATCAGCAAACGCGGAAGCTCCTATGCTGGACAGACCATCTCCGAGCGTTATCTTCTGAATTCCCGTACAGCCTTCAAACGCAGAATTACCGATCTTCGCAAAGTTCTTCGGCAGTTCTACCGAATTGACATTTTCAGTTCCCTTGAATGCATTGTCACATATATTGGTGATAGGCGCATATCTGTCACAGGCATAGAAGAATTCGGACGGGGTATCGTTGTACTCGGTATCGTTATATGTCTGAAGGAGTATACCGGTCAGACCGAAATTACCTGCATCGGCATTCTCGGATTCTACTACGACAACTTCAGGCTCACCCTTCCCTTCTTCATTGTTCAAAGTATTTTCATCAGCTGCCGGAACATTTGCCTCGGTTTCGCCTTCAGCCGGTGTTTCACTCGCGGCGCCATCCGTTGACTCCTCGGGGGCAGCACTCGCTTCCGGTGATGCATCTTCCCCCTCAGGCTGTACCAACTCATCGGGACCGATATCACCTTTTCTCGGAGACGCAGTCGGAGTAGCAGTCGGGGTAGCAGTCGGGGTCGGAGTCTCATAGTACGCGGTAAATGACAGATCACCGGTTACAGGATCTGTAGTTATCGGTGTCGGAGTCCATATGCCCGACACACCGCCTTTAGTGGGAGGAGCTGCGGGAGGATTTATCGATGACAACAGTTTTCCGTCAACAATATCCTTCTCCCAATAGACGGTTCCGTCGTCAAGCTTATATTCGACATGATGCATGGTAAGCACTTTTTTGTCGTATACGCTTATTTTTCTTCCGTAAAGCGGTATTCCGTATCCCTCATATCCGCCACCTGTTTTCGGAACCTGAAGACTGAACGTGACAAGTTCGGATTTATAAAGACGATCTTCGAACTCCCATTGTGCATCGATCGTAAGACTTGTATCCACATAACCCGCAACAAGATTCAGTTGTCCGCTTGGTGGCAAATAAGGATCATCGTCACCGTTCTTCTCAAAATATTTCTCAATGTTACTTCCGCCGCTTCCGCCAAGCGAGTAAATGGGTCTTTGGAAATCCTCGGATTTGAATCCGTGATAATCAACAACATAAAAATCATACTTTCCGAAGTTTCTCTTTACATATTTATCGGGATCCGAAGGATCGGTTTCCGGAATGATCGGAAAACCGCCGAAATGAGGCTTGGAAGAATCCGTTACATCAACTTTACATGCAGCTTTTGTAGTATCACCGGTCGTTATCGCGCTCATACCCGCAGCTGTCGCGATATCCGGGGCGGGAACTTTTGACCCGGCATAGGTATCGGGAGAGCTGGCACTGACTCCGCCGGTGGGGATAGCACCGATAACAATGGAAGTTGCGAGCATCAGGCTTCCGATCGTCCTGCGGGCACTCTTTTTAAGGCGAAGTTTTTTTCTTCCCCTCTTCGGTCCGGTTGCCGTCCTTTCTACGGTCTTATCGGATGATTTAGGTGCAGCCGTACTTCTTCTCTCATCCTCAGCAAGCTGCTCATCGATAGATTTGTAAATGATCTTCTTCTCTTCCATGCCTTTTCCCTTTTTGATTCCGTTTAATTCTATGAATAGAAAATCTTACTCACCAAAAACATACATAACCCCTGCCCTTGTCCGTAAAGGCTTCCGGTGAATATGTATGGCCGCATCCGTGCTTTATATGATTTTCGCTATAAGGTTCATATAATCAGCCTTATCAATTCATATATCGTCATAAACGATATGATACATTAGGTTAATTACAACTTTCAGAATTAAGTAATAAAAACGGATTACATAAAATCACAAATCTATTCTACTATATATCGAACAAAAATCAAGCAAAATATGCATATTTTGTGGTACATAACAAAGCCCGCCACAAAATGTGACGGGCAAATGTGCCTTAAAAAGAATCCGATAATCTTTTACTCTTACTTCACGCGTTTGGCAACTACCACAAATCTTTCCGCATCTTTTTCGTAGTCGCAGGTCGAAAGCGTGATTATGTCCTCACCATAGGCGGCGGTAATTCCGAGATCATACATTGATTTTTCAGCCATGTCATGCATAGCGGAATCCCACTCTTCCTGGGAATTGGCATTTATAAACTGGTAATACTTGAAAGCAACCTCAACCTCATCATATACGTTTTCGCCGAAAACATACATAACCTGGTATTTTCCCTTGTTATATAATGTATCAAAGAATATATACGGGTGCTCCTTGGCGAAACTTTCCTTCTTGTACTTTTTGAGTTCGCCGAACATCTTGCCGCTCTTCATGTTATGCCCGTACATTATGATATTCTGGCTTCTCGGCCAAATGCTGCACTCGCTGTCTATAAAGATCGATCCGTTATTATCCTTCTCCTGATTGAAATTATGGTCCAGATAATACTCGTTGCTCTGTGACTGCATCACAGGATAATCGATAAGAGTATCATCGATCCTGACCCATCCCACCAGGCTTTTATTGTTATTGTACAGAGTCTGGTATTCGGACAGAATATCCGGTGCATCTTCATCTTTGGTCAGATGCATGACAAGAGTCTTGCCCTTATTACGGTTATAATCAGTCCCTTTCAGGTCGGACAGATGCTCATAGCTGCTCTGTGTATCATCCGCCTCCTTGACATAAAATGCGAAATATCCGAGACACCCAAGGCCAATCGCCAAAAAGATATATGTAATGATTTTACGTATCCTAATGGATTTCGGAAGGTCGCGAAATCTAATTTTCTTCCTGCGTGCCATCAGGCAATACCTCCCAAACCATCGGTTTCTTCATCTTGAGGTTTTAGGAAGAACAGACGGTACTGCATAATGCCGTCTTTTACTCCTCTCTCACATTTATCGCATAAAATCACAAGCAAGCTGTTCATAACATTACAGAATTCATCAAAAATCATCTGATCCACATTCCCGAGTCTTGTATCAATCAGAAAATCAACTCTTACAGCTGTCGGCCCCTCTTTGATTTCAAGCTTAGCCCTGTATTTTTCCATATTGGCGGTAAACCCGAAACTTATAAAGTGACATACAAAACCAATCAGTTCCCCGAGTTCACCCTTTTGAACAATATCTGCCCCGGTAATCTGAAAATGCCGTTGTTTCTCTTTATCGTTAACATTTTCCTCAATAAACTTAAAATATTCTTCAGGTTCGAATGAACTGATGATAAAACGTTCTACAAACTCATTAAGTTCATCGGAAAAGAAGGAACTGATCCTGAATGCATACTCTTTGGGAAGATCCATACACATGCTGTCTATGCATGTGGCATACAGCTTGATTATATGCGAATAGCACTCGACTCTGGAGTTAAGTACCGCCGACATTTCATTCATGGAGTCCTTGTAACGCCGTTCCTTCTCGCGGTAGAGCTTGGCCTGTGCCCGAAGGTTTTCTTCGGCATTATAGAAGCTAACCTCACGATCAAACATATCCGACAGCATTTCAACAGAGAATCCGTCTCTCGGTATGATATAGGACATTTCAAAATCATTGAAAAGGTTGACGGCCGCTTCGGTATTATTCTCTTCATAAATGAATATGAACTTAACGTCTGGATTGTCATCAGCCACTATTTCAGCAAGTTCGGTGCCATCCATAACACTCATTGAAACAGTCAGCACACAAACGGCAAGATCTCCGCATTTGGACATCTGTACTGCTTCTTCGCTCGATGAGGCAAACAGATACTCATAGCCTTTCTTATCCGAAAAGCCGGCTCTTATCCTGTCAAGCAGGAACTTATCTTCACTTATGAACAGACCTTTAAGCATTCGACAACCTCAACACTTAAAACTATTTCATAACTATGTTCACTATCTTTCCGGGTACATATATCTCTTTTATAATATTTCCGGTAAGTTTATCGGATATCGCTTCCTTGGCCTTTGCTATTGCCCCGTCCTTGCTCTCATCCTTGTCGATCTCGATGGTAGCTCGAAGTTTACCGTTTATTTGTACCGCTATCTCTATAGTCTGATCAACAGTCTTGCTAGGATCGAATTCGGGCCATTTAGCGCAGCTTACAAGACCTTCGCCGCCTATCTGCTCCCACACCTCCTCGCATATATGCGGAGCAAAGGGAGACAAAAGCTTAATAAATACAGCAAGTTCATCCTTAGTGATGGAGCCGTTCGCAGAAACCTCATTCATGAAAGACATCATGGCAGCGATCGCGGTATTGAACTTCATCTGCTCGATATCTTCCGATACCTTTTTGATCATCTTGTGTAGACTGCTCTCAAGAGATGTATCGCCTGGCTTCTTATCAACAATATCCGCAAGGGTTGCAAATCTGTCTATGAACCTCTTACATCCTTTAACACCGTTTTCACTCCATGGTGTAGCAGCACCGTAATCTCCCATGAACAAAACATAGAGCTTAAGCGTATCGGCTCCGTACTGCTGTACAATGTCCATAGGATCGACCACGTTACCTTTACTCTTACTCATCTTCTCGCCGTCAGGTCCTAATATAAGTCCCTGATATGATCTCTTGGCATAAGGCTCCGGAGTGTTGACAACTCCGATATCATACAGGAATCTGTGCCAGAATCTGGAATAGATGAGATGTCGTGTTACATGCTCCATTCCGCCGTTATACCAGTCAACCGGCATCCAGTATTTTAACTTCGCCTCATCAGCAAGAGCCTTATCGTTCTTGGGATCGCAGAACCTCAGGAAATACCATGACGAGCCTGCCCACTGGGGCATAGTGTCTGTCTCGCGCTTTGCAGCGCCACCACACTTGGGACATTTACAATTAACAAAAGAATCAATCTTGGCAAGAGGCGAATTGCCATCCTCACCGGGTTCGAAATTCTTGACATCGGGAAGTGTCAGGGGAAGTTCCTCATAAGGCACACCTACAACTCCGCACTTTTCGCAGTGAATAAGAGGAATCGGCTCTCCCCAGTACCTCTGACGGTTGAAAGCCCAGTCCTTCATTTTGTACTGGACACCCTTCTTGCCGATGCCCTTATCCTCCAGATATTCAAGCATCTTTGCAATAGAATCCTTCTTGTTCGTAAGACCATTTAGGAATCCGGAATTGATCATATTACCGTCACCGGAATATGCTTCTTCGTCAATGTTTCCGCCTTCTATTACCGGAATGATATCCGCACCGAACTTTTTGGCAAACTCCCAGTCTCTCTGGTCATGTGCGGGAACAGCCATAATAGCTCCGGTTCCGTATCCCATCATAACGTAGTCGGCGATGAAAATAGGAATCTCCTTGCCGTCAACAGGATTGATGGCGCTTATTCCCGAAAGCTTAACACCTGTTTTTTCCTTCACAAGCTGGGTTCTCTCAAACTCCGTCTTCTTGGCACACTCTTCCCTGTACTTTTCAACCTCATCAAAGTTAGAGAGCCTGTCCTTGTATTTATCAATAAGAGGATGCTCGGGAGCCATTACCATGAATGTAACGCCGAAAAGCGTATCGCATCTTGTCGTATATATCTCCAGCTTCTCATCAATGTCCTTGAGCTTAAAATCAACAAATGCACCTTCGCTTCTTCCGATCCAGTTAACTTCCTGCTGCTTCACATTTTCAGGGAAATCAACAGTATCAAGTCCTTCAAGAAGCTTGTCGGCATAATCCGTTATTCGAAGATACCAGACACTTTTTTCCTTCTGGACAACATCGCTGTGGCACACATCACATTTGCCGCCCTGACTGTCCTCATTGGAAAGGACCACTTTACAGTGCGGACAGTAATTGACAAGTGTATTTGCTCTAAAAACCAGTCCATTTTCAAACAATTTCAGGAATATCCACTGTGTCCACTTGTAATAGTCGGGATCGCTTGTGGCAAGGTTTCTGTCCCAGTCAAAAGAAAATCCGACAGCTTTTAACTGATCCGTGAAATGCTCTATGTTCTTCTTGGTAATAACTGCCGGATGAGTACCGGTCTTGATGGCATAGTTTTCCGCCGGAAGTCCGAAGGAGTCAAATCCCATGGGGAACAGTACATTATAGCCCTGCATACGGCGCTTTCTGGATATAACATCTATGCTCGAATATGCCTTGATATGTCCTACATGCATTCCGGCTCCCGAAGGATACGGAAACTCCACAAGCCCGTAAAACTTAGGCTTAGCCCCACCGTCTTCTGCCTTGAATATGCCGGCCTCTTCCCATCTTGCCTGCCATTTCTTTTCTACCTGTTCATGATCATAATACTTTCCCATAATCGTTCTCCTCATTTAATTCTTGAGAGCCACACCATTAGAAGCTCGCTTCGTCCCTTTTGACACATTCTCCTAAATAATAAAATCCCTTGCATTCTGTAAGTTTAACCGGAACGATCCTGCCTATGAGGGCAGAATC
>DGUG01000034.1:0-10865 GCA_002394535.1 Lachnospiraceae bacterium UBA4316 | reverse complement strand
CCCGGAAAATGCACTGTAAGGTTGTTCGATAGTCTCCCCGTAACAAGTTTCGGGTCCTGGCGGTTAATCTCCTCCACAAGTACATCACACACCTTTCCTTCGATCCTTGCCGCCATTTCGCAGCTCATCTGCTGAACTTTGTCAAGCACTCTTGCAAAGTATTTCTTCGCGACTTCCTCCGGAACCTGATCCGACATTGACGCAGCCGGTGTACCGCTACGTTTAGAATATATGAATGTAAACGCTCCGTCAAATCTGACTTTGTCTATAACATCAAGAGTATCTTCGATATCCTCTTCCGTCTCCCCTGGATAACCGATAATCAGATCGGTTGTTATGGCAATATCCGGAATCCTCTTTCTTATCTTGAGCGCCAGATCTATATACTGCTCCTTCGTGTACTGCCTGTTCATGGACCGAAGAAGCTTTGTTGACCCTGACTGCAGAGGAAGATGAATATGCCTGCATATTTTCTCCGACGATGCCATTACATCGATCAGCTCATCCGACAGATCCTTAGGATGGCTTGTCATAAATCTGATGCGTTTAATGCCGTCTATCTTCTCAACACGCTGCAGCAGACCTGCAAATGTTATGGACTCGTCTAGCCCCTTTCCGTAAGAGTTCACGTTTTGCCCGAGAAGCATTACTTCCACAACACCGTCGGCCGC
This sequence comes from Lachnospiraceae bacterium UBA4316, assembly GCA_002394535.1. Classification (GTDB taxonomy): domain Bacteria; phylum Bacillota; class Clostridia; order Lachnospirales; family Lachnospiraceae; genus UBA2868. The sequence continues at coordinate 10,194 of DGUG01000034.1, read as the reverse complement.
AAGGTTTTCAATTTCCCTTATAATATCTTCACTCCTGCGGCTTCTCTCCCGTCCTCTGACATAGGGGACTATACAATAGCTGCAGAAATTATTGCACCCGAACATTATATTGACACCGGATTTGAAGCTGTAATTACGCTTAACCGGTATGTCTTCAACTATCCTGTCCGTATCTTCCCATATTTCGGAAACGATATGTCCCTTTCCTTTTATATTCTCTCTTGTTAATACTTTAACAAGAAGTCGCGGAAAGTCAAACAAATTGTGGGTACCGAATATCAGATCTACAAAAGAGTAACTGTTTTTGATTTTTTCGTACGCACTCTTCTCCTGCGGTAAGCATCCGCAAACGGCAATGATCATGTCATCTCTGCGTTTTTTGATATTAACGAGACTTCCCAGGTGTCCGTACAGTTTCTGATCTGCGTTATCTCTTATGGTGCAGGTGTTGTAAATGATAAAATCCGCAAGGCTCTCCTGCTCTTCATACACGTAGCCGCACTTTTCAAGTATTCCCACAAGCTTTTCGGAATCCCTGGCATTCATCTGGCACCCGAATGTGGTGACATGATAAGTGAGTCTTCTTCCGGCCTCTTCCGAACGCTTTCTTACGATCCCGGCTGCCTCTTTAATGTATTCAGATTGTTCCTTTGTATCCTTATCGTTATTTGTCATCTTCTGTATACCGATGTTTCGGTTATAACCATGTCGGGGGATATGTCAGTAGCATCTGTTTCGATCATATCCGCTACCTGTATATCATATGCAAACCCTATCACTGAGCCCACATCGCTCTTTCCCAAAAATCTGTCATAGAATCCTTTACCATAGCCCACACGGTGACACGCTTTGTCAAAGGCCACTCCGGGAGTAATGCATATATCCGCTCTTCCCGTAAACTTCTCACAGCTCTCATCAGGCTCTGATATTCCCTTATACCCCGAAACGAAACTATCTTTGTCTCTTACTATATAAAAGCTCATTTCCGGCTCACCCTTTACAATTTCCGATCTCGGAAAAGCCACTGTTTTGCCGGATGCTAACGCCGCCTCAAATACCATGGCGGTATCAACTTCGTTATTATATGCCTTGTACATAAGAATCGAAGAAGCATTTTTGTACTCATCGCTTTTTAGAAACCGTTGGCATATTCTGTCTGATAAAGTCAGACAAATGTCGGAATCAAGAGTAGCCCTGAGTTTTAGCATTCGTTTTCTTGCATATGATTTTTCCATCAGAATCTGCCCTCGATACGGGCATTTACATAATCGGAAATATGAAACTCGCTGTCCGGATCTGCCATAAAGAGCGTACCGTAGTTTCTGCCTTCCATTATCTTGTGAATGACGGAAACATCCTTGCCGTTTGCTATTATCATATCAGCTCCGCTTGCCGTTGCAACCTTTGCAGCATGAATCTTGGCGTTCATTCCGCCGGTACCTATGCTTGTCCCGGTAGTCGGTTTGGCGTATTCCTCATATTTTCCGTCAAGCTTTTCTATCAGATGTATAAGCTTCGCATCCTTGTTGGAATGCGGATCATCGGTGTACATCCCGTCTATGTCCGAAAGCAGGATCAGCAGATCCGCTCCTGTCAGTGCCGCCACAACGGAAGCCAGAAAATCATTATCGCCGAAGGTATCTTCAACCTCGTGTGTTGCAACCGTATCATTTTCGTTAACTACCGGTATTACACCGAGCTCAAGCAGCTTGGTAAACGTATTCTGCGCGTTATGCCGGCTTGATGTTTCTGTCATTGTATGCATTGTCATAAGTATCTGCGCGGTTATATGGTTATACTCGGCAAACAGTCTCTCGTATATCATCATCAGCCTTGCCTGACCGATGGCGGCGCATGCCTGCTTTAACGGAATATCCGAATCCTTCGGATTAAGATTTACGGTTTTTCTTCCCACCGCTATTGCACCCGACGAGACAAGTATTACATCCTTCCCCTGATTTTTAAGCTCACAAAGTTCTCTGACAAGCCTTTCCATCTTGGTAAGGTTAAGCTCTCCCGTCTTCATGTGATGAAGTGATGACGAGCCGATTTTTACGACAATACGCTTTCTGTCTCTTAACTTCTCACGTATTTTTGTTTCATGTTCTGTCATTTTATCTGCCATAATATCTCTCCGGGAACTGTTCTTAAATGCTGTGCTGTCAGCATAATTCCGATTTATATCTTGTGATAATCTTCTCTGCGCACTTTAGGCCGTCTGAGGCGGCACTTACTATGCCTCCGGCATATCCGGCTCCCTCACCGCCCGGGTAAAGACCTTTTATGTTTGACTCAAAGTTTTCATCACGTTCTATCCGAACAGGCGATGAAGTTCTTGTCTCAACACCGAGCATAACCGCATCCGTATCAAAACCTTTCCTAGTATAACCAAATTTATGCATTGATTCAATTATTGCATCCTCAATATCTTTGGAAAAGATTCCGCGAAGATTGGCAGGGCTGACTGTCCCTTTTACGGCATCAGCCACATCTGCGCTTATATCATCCTCTGTAACTGTCACACCTTTTTCATAATCCTCGAAGCGCTGCACGGGTATATTACCGCATCCGGTCTCAAACGCCCTGGCTTCAATGTTTCTCTGATAATACATTCCCGCAAGAGGGTGATCATTCGGAACAACGTCCTGTTTGAAATCCTGTGGCGTTACAGCCGCAATTATGGCGGAATTGGCAAACCTTCCGTCACGTCTGTATTCGCTCATACCGTTGACACAAATACCGCCTTCTTCGCTTGATGCATTTACAACATATCCCCCCGGACACATGCAGAAGCTGTAAACCCTTCGTCCGCTTACAGTCTCGTTTGCGACTTTGTAATCGGCAGGCGGAAGAGGAGTGCCTTCTGTATCCTCCAGTCCGTATTGCCAGTTGTTAACCTTACTTTGCGGGTGGATCACACGAAACCCTGCGGCAAAGCTTTTAGGACTTATCTCGGCATTTTTAGCATACAGCATCTCAAAGGTATCCCTTGCGCTGTGACCGATACACAGAACACATACGTGGGTTTTGATTGTCCTTTCGGTTTTATTTGCAACATCGGTTACAACAACAGCCGACAGCAAATCCCCTTCGGTTATAATGTCCGTAAGCCTCGTATTAAAGTGCACCTCTCCACCAAGGCTTATTATTTCCTCTCTTATATTCTTTACAACACTTTTCAGAATATCCGTACCTATATGCGGTTTTGCTTCATAGGTGATCTCATTTGGCGCCCCGTGTTCTGCAAAGGTTTTGATAACATAGGAATTACGACCATTCGTATCTTTTGTAAGAGTCGTAAGTTTACCGTCCGAAAAAGTACCTGCCCCGCCTTCACCGAAGGATACATTGGAATCGGGAGAAAGCTCCCCACCTTCCCAGAAAGCCGTAACCGTCCGGCTTCTGTCATCAACATTTTCGCCCCTTTCGATAACAACAGGACGAAATCCTCTTCTTGCAAGGGCAAGAGCGCAAAACAGCCCCGCCGGTCCCGCACCGACAACAACCGGTCGGTGATGCAGAACATCATCTCCGCACTCTGGAATTGTGTATGTAATGACCGGGTCGGTTATTATCCTGTCAATATTACGCTTTACCTGCGGCTTTGTTCTGTTTTGCAAAAGATACTTAAGTATCCTTTTTTCATCAGCCTCGCTGATAAGGATCAGCACCGTGTATACGAACAGAATATCCGGCTTTTTTCTGGCATCAATGCTCTTTCTTAATATTTCGTAGGAAAAATCGGGATAAGAATTGCCCAGATATATTTTATCCAGGCAGAGTATCCTTGCACACTCTTCAATTATTGCCCCCTCATCACTATCCACAGGAAGCTTAATATCCCTAATTCTGATCAACTCTCTTCTCCCAGAATATGTTCGGCAGCACACATTGCGCTGCTTGCGGCCCACTGAAGATTATAGCCGCCGCAGTCTCCGTTTACGTCAAGTATCTCTCCCGTAAAATAGAGTCCTCCGGCGAGTCTGCTTTCAAGATTATTCGTTACCTCATCAAGACTGACTCCTCCCTGCGCCACCTGGGCATGTTCAAAATCCCCGTAACCTTTTATATATGTTTCAAAGTGCTTGATACGGTTTAAGAGCCTGTCAACGTCTCCTCCGTCAAGGTCGCGGCACTTTGTCCGAAGCTCTATGCCGCACCTCTTACAAATGCATATCCCCAGAGACTTGGCAAACAAACCTATAAACATCTCTTCCGCATCTCTGTCCGGCTGAGCCTGTATTCTATTCTGAATAAGCTCTCTTGTCTCTTCATCGGAAACTTTCGGCAGAAAATCAATTACGGCTTTAACAGTGCATCCCCCCTCAAGTGATTTTATGGCCAGATAACTTAAGTTAAATACCGCTATTCCGGATATGCCGGTCTTGGTCAGCTGAAGCTCTCCTTCTTCGGTTGAGAGCAATTCGTATGCATTTTCATTACGCTTTTTTTCAAACAGTGTAACGGATGCTTTTGTTCTGATACCTGCTATTGACGGATAGAAATCTTCTTCACAGGTAAGGAATGTCAGGGCAGGAAGGGGTCTTATGACCGTATGCCCCAAAGACTTTGCAATAGCATAGCCACTCCCGTCAGAGCCTGTATTTCTGGAAACATTCGATCCGCAGCTGACAATTACCCTGTCAAAATAAAACCTTCCGCCGGATGTTTCTATCATAAAACCTTCTCTGTTTTCCAGGTTTTCGGAAGCATCACATTTTATAATACTTCGTATATCGGTATCCGTATAAACCTCTATACCCAGATCCCTTATGGCAAACCTCAAAACGTCAACAACCGCGGATGCCTGCTCGCTGTATGGATACAGGTAGCCGTTTCTGTCCTTATAATACAATCCGAGGTTTTCGAAAAATGATTTTGTTTTCTCCGGAGTGCAGCTGCCAAGGACAGCATTTATCACCTGTTCGGATCCTCCGTGAAAATGCTTAAGATCCATGTCGGTATTGGAAATATTGCACTTTCCGCTTCCCGTAACAAGTATCTTCTTGCCCATTCTCGGCATATGCTCAAAAATCGACACTTCACATCCGCCCTGTGAAAGTCTGATGGCGGCTACCATTCCCGAGGCTCCGCCTCCTATCACAGCAACTTTCATCGGCCGCGCCTTTCAAACAAACTTCTGATCTCGCTCATCCTTAAGCCTTTAAGGAGAACCAATGCCGCAAAGTAAACAATGATTCCGACAACCGCCGATACAAGAACACTTACCAGCTCTCCCGCCGACTTTGAGAGGATAAAATTCAGCAAAAATACAACCCCTCCCATAATCGCGGAACCTATAAGCGGAATAATAAAAGTCCGCCTTAGTTCCTGACGGTATCTAAGGTGTCTTGCAATGCTTACCCAGTTTAATATACACATCAGAAGTCCGAAAGCCATACAGGAGATAACTACCCCGTATAACTTCCAGTCAAATACACTGATCGTTAAATACAATACGCCCATATGCAGAACAAGGGCTATAGCCGCATTTCTGACCGGAATCCTCATTTTATCGATACCCTGCAGTATACCGTTTGATAAAGTAGAGAGCGAATAGAAAATTACCGAGGCCGATCCCATATGAAGCAACATTGCCGCCATATCAACCTCTCCGGTGAACATTATGGATATAAGAGGACGTCCAAGTATAGCAAGGGCTACGGCACAGGGAATGGAGATCATCATTACAAATCGGATTCCGATGGAAACTTTATGCCTTGCAAGCTTTCTCTCCCCGTTTTCTATACAGGCAGCAAGGGACGGCATAAGCGACGAACAAAGGGCATTGGCAAGTGCTATCGGTACATTAGTCAGTACTCTGTATTTTCCCGAATAAATCCCCCAGTATTCCGCTTTTATGTCCGAAAAACCTTTTGCATCCATAACGTAGTTGAATACACCCTGATCAAGGGTATCGCTTATGTTATAAATAGTGGTACTTAATATTACGGGAAGTACGGTGATTATGATGGTCGAGAAGATTTTACCGAAGGAATCCACACCTCTGGCGGCATCCTTTTTTATATTCTTCCTCATGCGGCGCTTATGTACAAGGAACATTATAAGAAGTACTAACAGACCTGCAAGTGCACCGGCACCCGTACCTAGAGTTCCTCCGGCAGCGCCCCAAGCAGGAGCAAACGCTTCGTCACGAAGAAGCGCCGCAACTTTCGTGCCGTATTCATACAGATATACACCGGCTACAACAGATATTACCGCATTTACGATCTGCTCCAGAAGCTGGGATACAGCGGTCGGGACCATTGTACCGAGTCCCTGAAAATAGCCGCGGATAACACCCATAAGTGCTACTATCAGAAGTGTTGGTGCAAGCATACGAAGAGCTATTGCTGACTTCGGCATGCTCATGATATTTCCGGCAAGCGTATCGGCTCCAAACAAAACAATAAGGCATGTCGCTCCGCCGGTAAGCGTAGCAAACAACAGAGCGCCATGGAAAAACCGTCTTGCATTCCTGTACTGCCCTTTAGCGGCTCTTGCCGCAACAAGCTTGGAAACTGCTACAGGAAGACTGTAGGATGATATTATAAGCATTATCGAATAAATCTGAAAAGCCGCCGAATAGTATCCCATTCCGGCGTCTCCGATAGTATTCTGAAGCGGGATCCTGTATATAAATCCAATGATACGACTGATTATACCGGCAGCCGCAAGTATTCCGCCCTGCACTATGAAATTGGAATTCTGGGGTTTGGTTTCGGACATTTTAATCAACCGCCAACTTGGGAAAATCATTATACAGACTTTCCATAATGATTTCCTGCCTTTCTTCCATCAGTATCCTGTCGTCATCTTCCATATGATCATATCCGCACAAATGAAGCATGCTGTGAACGATCAGGAAAGCATATTCCCTTTGTATGTCATGCCCGTAAGCTTCGGCCTGCTCTCTTATCCGGTCAGCCGACAACACTATATCGCCGAGGATGAGTTCGCCCGATTCCGGATCAAATGAATCACTCTCTTCTTCCGCCGCTGAGAAATCGGAAGGAGCATTGTAATTAAGCATAGGGAAACTCAGGACATCCGTTGCCTTATCTATTGATCTTGTATCTTTATTGATCTGCCTGATTCCTTCGTCATCGGTCACAAGCAGCGATACACAGGTTTCATACGGACAGTTTTCGGCTGTAAGGGCAGCATCCACACAACGTTCATACAGATGCATATAGTCAAAATCCCAGTCAATTGTAACTTCGGAATCAAAGAGGCATGTCATTTTGATTTTTTCTTTCTGTTCTTTTCTTCGTAAACTTCGTAAGCCTTAACAATCTTCTGGACAAGAGGATGTCTTACAACATCACGGCTCGTCAGGTTACAGAACGCGATATCCTCTACAGATGACAAAACCCTTATGGCAACATCCAGTCCCGATACAGACCCTGCCGCCAGATCCTTCTGGGTTCTGTCGCCGGTGATAACAACCTTGCTTCCGAATCCTATTCTTGTCAGGAACATCTTCATCTGCGCAGGTGTAGTGTTCTGCGCCTCATCAAGGATGATATATGCATTATCAAGTGTGCGTCCACGCATATACGCAAGAGGTGCGACTTCTATAAGTCCCTTTTCCATGTTCTTCTGGAAGCTTTCGGCACCCATTATCTGATAAAGTGCATCATATAAAGGTCGAAGGTAAGGGTCGACCTTGCTCTGAAGATCCCCGGGAAGGAATCCTAACTTCTCTCCCGCTTCGATGGCAGGACGGGTCAGGATAATCCTTGATACTTCTTCCTTCTTGAATGCGGTAATGGCCATTGCCATAGCAAGATATGTTTTACCGGTTCCCGCCGGGCCAAGCCCGAACACGATCATATTATTCCTTATAGCATCCACATAGGCTTTCTGCCCAAGAGTTTTGGGCTTTACCGGCTTGCCGTTCATCGTGTGGCATATAAGAGAATCATCTGCCGTAATAAGTGAATCGTTTATATTTTCCTCGTGCATTTCCACTGAATATCTGACCTGTTGTTCCGTTATTGTGTTTCCTCTTCTTGAGAGTTCATACAACTCGTTTATTACTTCACCGGTTCTTTGCGCCGCTGACAGTTCTCCTAATATCCTGACTGCTCCGTCCCGCTCCACAACAGTTGTTCCGAAAGCTTTCTCTATTATCTTGATATGGGAATCGAAGGGTCCGAAAATATTTCGAAGATCCTGTTCGTCTATCCGAAGTTCATCCATCAGTCAACGATACCTTTGATAAGTTTGGAAGTTTCAACCGGCGTATCCGAAAAATCATAAGCTTTACGCAGTCTTTCAAGTCCCTCCGACAGTTTCCCGTCATCATTACCGTACAATGTAGCAATGCATTCACCCTTGCTGCATTTTTCTCCAACCTTTTTGTTAAGGTATATTCCCACTGACAGATCTATAACATCTTCTTTGCTGCGTCTTCCGCCTCCGAGAAGAAGTGATGCTGTTCCGATGTCTTCGCTCATTATTGATGACACATACCAATCCCTGTCAGCCTTAAATTCTATTGTTTTCGAGGCTTTCGGAAGATTATCGGGATTGTAGACATCATTCCGGTCGCCGCCCTGGGCTTCTATAAAATCAGCCAGCTTATCAAGCGCTTTTTTATTCTCAAGCACTTCATGGAGCATGGATCTTGCTTCATCCGGCGTAACATTTTTTGCAAATGATACCATGTAGCTTCCGAGGGTAAGGCAAAGCTCTTTGAGATCTTCGGGGCCCCTGCCGTAAAGGGTATCTATAGCCTCTCTTACCTCTATGGCATTTCCTACAGCACGTCCGAGAGGCTGATCCATATCAGATATAACAGCCATTGTTTTGACACCCGAATGTTTGCCTATAGCAACCATTTTCTCTGCAAGTTCAAAAGCATCTCTGTCATTCTTCATAAACGCACCGCTTCCGGACTTGACATCAAGCACTATTCCGTCGGCTCCTGCAGCAAGCTTTTTGCTCATAATCGAGCTTGCAATAAGAGACATATTATCAACTGTTGCCGTTACATCACGAAGTGCATACAAAAGCTTGTCGGCAGGGGCCAGATCCTTGGTCTGACCCATTATGGATATTCCCACGGTATTAACGTTATTGATGAACTGCTCATTTGATATGGCAGTCGAAAATCCTTTGAAGCTCTCAAGCTTGTCGATCGTACCACCCGTGTGTCCGAGACCTCTGCCGCTCATCTTGGCAACAGGAACATTGCAGGCAGCCACCATCGGAGTAAGCACAAGCGAAGTCTTGTCACCTACGCCCCCGGTAGAATGCTTGTCAACCTTAAAGCCTTTTATTGAGGACAGATCAAGCTTTTCCCCGGAATGAAGCATTGCCAGAGTCAGATTTCCTGTCTCCTCGTCATTCATACCTTTAAAAAAGATCGCCATCATCAGAGCAGAAACCTGATAATCGGGTATCTCTCCTTTGACATAACCGTTAATAAAAAACTCGATCTCTTCTTTTGTAAGCGAACCACCGTCTCTTTTTTTACGGATAATATCAACCATTAACATATTATTTATTCCTCAGGTATTCATCAATTCCCTTTGCAGCTGCTTTACCGGCACCCATGGCAAGAATAACCGTTGCGGCTCCCGTTACGGCATCACCGCCTGCAAAAACGCCGGGTTTGCTTGTCTTCCCGTCTTCTTCCGATGCAACGATACATTTTCTTCTGTTTGTCTCAAGACCTTCCGTTGTGGAACTGATAAGCGGATTAGGGCTTGTTCCCAGTGCCATGATGACTGTATCGACGTCTATCGTAAACTCCGATCCGGGAATCTCAACAGGCGATCTTCTACCGGACTCATCCGGCTCACCAAGTTCCATTCTGATACACTTCATTCCGCATACCCATCCGTTTTCATCGACAAGTATCTCGGTGGGATTGGTCAGAAGATCGAATATGATCCCTTCCTCCTTCGCGTGATGAACTTCCTCTACTCTGGCAGGAAGTTCTTCTTCGGAACGACGGTATACGATATGCACATCTGCACCGAGACGGAGGGCTGTTCTTGCCGCATCCATTGCAACGTTTCCGCCGCCTACAACGGCCACCTTCCTGCCGGGATTGATAGGTGTATCATAATCATCCCTGAAAGCCTTCATAAGATTGCTTCTTGTCAGGTACTCGTTTGCGGAATATACACCGCTTGCCGTCTCTCCCGGGATCCCCATGAATCTCGGAAGTCCCGCACCGGA
>DGUG01000158.1 GCA_002394535.1 Lachnospiraceae bacterium UBA4316 | reverse complement strand
TGCTGTATCGGATTCATAGTGCCCGGATCGACGTTTATATATGGATCGAACTTCTGCATCGTAACGTGAAAACCTCTTGCTTTAAGAAGTCTTCCGAGAGATGCTGCCGTGATGCCTTTTCCAAGTCCCGATACAACTCCGCCCGTAACAAATACATACTTGACCATACCCGCACCTACTTTCCGGAATCCCCGTAGTTTGACAGTACTCTTGCCGAAGGGTCGTTAACATCGCATCCCTTCCACTCTTTGTTCGGCATCCAGAAGTCCGCGATCATTTCGGACTGTCCGGGATAGTACTTTTCAAACAGCTCACGATATAAAAGCGATTCTTTCGTAAAAGGCCTTGCGTGATCGTATTTAGCGCTTAAGATCCCGAATTCTTCATCGGTGTATTTTGCTTCGGCGTACTCCTTCAGGTGATCTACCATTGAGTGTCCTACGGCATCAGAAAATGCGGCTTTCTCACGCATCAGTATCTCTTCCGGAAGATAATCCCCCCGGAAAGCATTACGCAGCAGATACTTGCCTTTGTTGTATCTGTTAAGCTTCATTTCGGGATCTATGCTCATGACGTAACGTACAAAATCAAGATCTCCGAAGGGTACTCTTGCTTCAAGGGAGTTGACGGAAATACATCTGTCGGCACGAAGCACATCGTACATATACAGTTCACTTACTCTCTTTACGGCTTCCGCCTGGAACGCCGCCGCGTCCGGGGCAAAATCGGTGTATTTGTATCCGAACAGCTCGTCGGATATCTCTCCCGTAAGTATTACCCTTACATCGGTCTGCTCATGTATCGCCTTGCAGCAAAGGTACATACCGATCGAAGCCCTTATTGTCGTGATATCGTAAGTTGCCAAAAGCTTAACTACGTCCGGAAGCGCACTAATTACGTCTTCTTTCGTTATTATTACTTCGGTATGGTCCGAGTGAATGTAATCGGCAACCTGTTTTGCATATTTAAGATCTATGGCATCGGTGCTCATACCGATGGCAAATGTTTTGATAGGTTTACATAATATCTTTGCGGATACCGCGCATACAAGCGAAGAATCAAGTCCTCCTGACAGCAGAAATCCTATGGGCGCATCGGCGTCAAGACGCTTCCTGATCCCTTGGACAAGCTTGTCATGGATGTTACGGCATACAGTTTCGATATCATCCTTCACGTATTCCTTAACTTCGGTAATGTCGCAGTATCTGATAAAATGTCCGTTTCTGTAATAATGTCCCGGCGGAAACGGTGTAATCTTCCCGACCAGCCCTTCAAGGTTTTTGGCTTCCGAGGCAAATGTGATATCTCCTGCTTTTGTATACCCGTAGAACAAAGGTCTGATACCGATGGGATCTCTTGCCGCAATTAGTAATTTTTCCCTTCCGTCATATATGATGCATGCAAACTCCGCATCGAGTTTTCTGAACATTTCGCATCCGTATATTTCGTACATGGGAAGCAGTATTTCGCAGTCACTGTCGCTTTTGAACCCATAGTTATATTTGTCCGTAAGCTCCTGTCTGATCTTTCGAAATCCGTACAGTTCCCCGTTACATACGGCATAATTTCCTCCAAGTTCAAAAGGCTGCATTCCTTCTTCATTAAGACCCATTATCGACAGCCTTTGAAATCCCAGTGTCGCACCCTTAAGTTCGACTATCCTCTCCATATCGGGACCCCTTGAAACCGTCCTTTGAAGGTACGGTTTCAAGTCATCCCCGCGAAGGCTACCGCCTTCAATTCCCATAACTACGCACATGTTACTCTTCCTCTCAAATAATTAGTCTCAATTTTGCCAGGCCCGCTCAAACGCCGCTCAGGCTGACTCGATCATAGATCGAGTCACTCCACATCCTGCAGTGCCGCGAAATCCTCTTCTCCGGTCCTGATCTTAACGACTTTCTCAACAGGATAAACAAATATCTTGCCGTCTCCGATATGTCCCGTATAAAGCGTTCTCTTTGCGGCATCTATAACAGCCTGAACCGGTATCTTGCTGACAACAACTTCAACCTTAACTTTCGGCAGAAGCGTTGCATCGACTTCGACTCCGCGGTATTTCTCACCGCCACCTTTCTGGATACCGCATCCCATTACATTTGTAACCGTCATGCCCGTTACTCCCAGATCGTTCATGGCTTTCCTGAGGGCATCGTAACGTGACATTCTTGCAATGATAACTACCTTTGAAATACCCGTATCAGCAAAAGGTTTTACTACAGGAACGGCAGCGTCCTTAACAGTTTCGCTTGCCTCTTCGTACTCATCCGAACCAAGGCTTGTATTTTCGTTCACATCCATTGTCATGGTGTTTGATACATCCATGATGGAAAATCCCGAATATGCACTCGTCAGCCCATGCTCACATCTGTCGAGACCCATAATTTCCTCTTCTTCGGAAACACGCAGTCCGTTAATCTTCTTAATAAGCGTATATGTGATGATTATCGTAACAACCGTCCAGGCAATCGTTATAAGCATTCCCCCGAACTGCTTGCCGAGCTGGTAAAATCCTCCGCCGTAGAACAGTCCTTCCCGTATCCCGGCTATTGCAAAGCCCGGAGCCGTATCCGTAGCAAACAGTCCTACCGCTATCGTTCCCCATATACCGTTAAACATATGAACCGCAACGGCACCTACAGGGTCATCTACGTGAATCACGTTATCGCAGAACCATACTCCGAATACCACCAGAAGTCCCGCTACCAGACCGATGATCGCCGATCCTGTACAATCCGTTACATCACATGGTGCAGTAATAGCAACCAGTCCCGCAAGGGAAGCATTAAGGCACATAGATACATCCGGTTTGCCGTATTTGATCCATGTAAAAATCATGCAGACTACGGTTGCTACTGCCGGTGCCACTGTTGTTGTTAAGAATACCGAACCAAGTGTCGGAACATCCGTTGCTGCTGCGCCGTTGAATCCGTACCATCCAAGCCACAGGATAAATACACCGAGAGCGGCTATAACAAGGTTATGTCCGGGAAATGCGTTGATCTTAGTGATTTTTCCCTCTTTGTTCTTCTCAAACTTACCGATACGGGGACCTAACATCCATGCACCGATGAGAGCACAAATACCGCCTACCATGTGTATGCAGTTAGAGCCTGCATAATCGTGGAATCCCCACTGAGCAAGGAATCCGCCTCCCCATGTCCAGTGTGCTTCTATCGGGTAGATGACGGCCGATATCACTGCAGAGTATATGCAGTAGGATGAAAATTTGGTTCTCTCTGCCATCGACCCCGAAACGATAGTTGCTGTAGTCGCACAGAACACAAGGTTAAAAACAAATGCAGAATAATCAAAGTTTCCGTAATTTGTCAGAACATCAAACGAGAACTTTCCGGCAAATCCGCCAAGCATGTTCTGACCGAGCATAAGCGATGCACCGCATACAAACCACATCACTGTTCCGATACAGAAGTCCATCAGGTTCTTCATTATGATGTTTCCCGAGTTCTTGGCTCTTGTAAATCCGGCCTCACACATTGCAAAACCGGCCTGCATCCAGAACACAAGTGCGGCACCGATCAGAAACCACACTCCGTATACTTCACTGTTAATAGCTTCCAGTATTTCTTTTGTCATAATAATCACGCTCCTCAAATAAAATGAAGGGCGCTTCACTTACGTGAAACGCCCCATTGCGTCATATGTTGATAGGGGGAACCGCCTTGGCGGCTATCCCGTAACGAAGTTGCGGGATGCTGCCGGCGAGGCTGGGACCCTCAACTATACATAAAAAAGTATTTCTTCATATGTCGGATACGGCAGGTATCCTTCCGGAATCAGCGGTTCCGCTTCATCCGCGTACTTTCTTATCTCATCCATATCGGAAAGTACCGTATCATGGTAGAACCTTGCCTGTTCGATATCGGTCTCCATTGCCTCAGCCTTATCGATATCATCCGACAGCTTCCCGGTTGCCTCCACAACCGATGAATAGTAACCGGTAAGTTTGCTAATAAGATCCTTTTGGATGTCAACCGCTCCCGTAACTCCCAGCTCCTGTCTTGATAATGCTGATTGTGTAACATCATCGATGTAATCCATAAGGGCCGGCGCAAACTGCTTTTGTATCATATCCTTCAGAGTAAGAGCCTCGATGTGAACAGTCTTCGTATAGTTATCGATTCTTATCTCATACCTTGATTCCATCTCAGAATCGGAATAGATGCCGTGTTTTATGAACATCTTCCTGTTCTTGTCGGCGATAAGTGCCCCCATTGCATCAGGTGTTGACTTGAGATTGTATAAACCTCTCCTTTTTGCCTCTTCAACCCATTCATCGGTATACCCGTTTCCGTTGAATATGATCCTCTTATGCTTGATTATCGTATCCTTTACAAGCTTTCGTGCCGCCTCATCCATCTTAGCGGGTTCGGTATCCTTTAACTGCTCATAGAAGATGCTAAGCGATTCCGCAACAGCCGTATTAAGCATTATATTCGGTCCCGCTATCGATACCGACGAGCCGAGTGATCTGAACTCGAACTTATTCCCTGTAAAGGCAAAGGGTGATGTTCTGTTTCTGTCCGTCGAATCCTTGGCAAAATGCGGCAGAACTTTTGCTCCGGTCTCCATTTGAACTTTCTCGACCTTACCGAAATACTCATCCTTTTCGATAGCTTCGATCACTGCCGTAAGTTCGTCTCCGAGAAACATTGATATGATCGCCGGAGGTGCTTCGTTTGCCCCAAGCCTGTGATCGTTTCCGGCACTTGCTACCGAGAGTCTTAAAAGATCCGCATAATCATCAACCGCCTGTATAACTGCCGAGAGAAAGATCAGAAATACCGTATTTTCTCCGGGAGTCTTACCGGGATTAAGCAGGTTCTCTCCGGTATTTGTTGTAAGCGACCAGTTGTTGTGTTTACCTGATCCGTTTATCCCCGCAAAAGGCTTCTCATGAAGCAGGCAGGCAAATCCATGCCTCTTTGCCACTCTCTTCATTATCTCCATCGTAAGCTGGTTATGATCAACCGCCACGTTGGTAGTATCAAAGATCGGAGCCAGTTCATGCTGGCAGGGAGCCACCTCGTT
>DGUG01000142.1 GCA_002394535.1 Lachnospiraceae bacterium UBA4316 | reverse complement strand
ATAGATATTATATTTATCTGGTAAAGAATCTCGGATTTGATGATTATACATTTATTGCCAGATACGATAACAGAGATGACGAGGAGGGCTGACATGAATATCAATGAATTAAAAGAAATGCTTTATAGTGTTGACAGATCATATGACGACTTTGTGAGCCTGGTAGTTAGTTTCGTGAGAATTCCCGAAAATTCATCAAAAGACATTTTGATCCGGGATTATATCGTATCCCATCCACGCGCTAATTCCAGTGACGTTTTAGAATATATGATTAGCGAATTAGGCATGGCTAATAATCCTTCAAATCAAGAACTTGTAATAGCCTGAGAGAGACTAACGGCGAATCCCTAAGGATTCGCCTTGATTTTATTATTACTGTTTATTATAAGTTTGATTACCTACTCAAGAATACTTCTAGCAAGTGTTTCTGCATCTTCTTTCGAAATTGAAGAATTCTGCTCCATGAGATACTTGGTAAGTTTTGCAGTTTCTTCAGTTAAACGCTGTTCAGCTTCGGCTGCACGTTTCTCAGCAGCATCAGCCCGCTTGCTCTCGCGCTCGGTATTGGCATGCTCAAGCTCTATTCCCTCTTCAATACCATCCCGTTTGAATTTTGCCATCGTTTCGGCTTCATTATATTCTGTGATGCACATATTCTTTACCTCGCTCTGATTTCCTATCAAGAACTTCTTTATCTCAAAATCCTCTGGCATATCTTTGATAGCTTTATCAACAGCCGGCTCTATTTCCATACATTTCTTATTCTTTCTAACTTCCTCAACAAACCATGAATATTCAGACAGAGCCTTACAAGCAATAAGCAATCTGCTCTTATATTGGGGCCGGATGTTGTACATATGAACCCGTACCTCAACATCTGATTTTGTTATGTCAGCATCGCCGGGAAACGAATCACTAAGTTTTAGCACTCTGTCTCCTTTATCCAACTCTCCGTTATAGAACACCGCTAATCTTGGCATCGGTAAAATCATCTGCTTTGAGCCATACTCATTCTGATCAGTCTGCTTAATGTACTTGTCATACTGTCTTCCAAGATACATAAGCTGCCTTACCGGCATATTGGGATTATATGTGCTCTGGTGCTCGTATAGGCTTATATCGCTCCCTATGATGAAGGATACATCATTTTTCATCCCCATATAGATATAATCACCCATCGTTGTAATCTCTATATCTTCAAGATTACTGTGATTTGTTCCATTCACCGCATTGTACAGTGATAATGTCCATGCCCTGTTTTCTTCTCTTCCGAAGATAAAACAAAACAGTCTGTCCTTTTCCTTAACGTTAACTTTGTCTGCCATATGCACACTCCTTTCAGTTGTATTTCGCAGGAGTTTGATATGGCAAATCCATTCTGTGTATCTGTCTGTTTTCCGAGCCCAACCAAGTACCGGAATACCAGTTCACCGGAAGTTAACCCCTGCTTGTAGTTTTGTTGGAAAATAAGCAGGAATTTCAGAAGATACTCAGGAATTGAATATTAGATGACTGATGTGTCATAAACGAAAAAAACTGCTTACGTGCAAATTATATCACGTAAGCAGTGATTTTCAATAATGAATATTACAGTCAACAGGACAGGTCCTCCTTCAATAATAGTTCAGAAATGCTCTTTAAGCATTACGCTCAATTATCCGAACTTCCTGAAGTATCAATCGGCATGATTTTTGTTGATAATTCCGATATTCACAAAAATGAAGCCTAATGATATGGTCATATCATATTTTCAAGATAATACTATCACCCGATACGATAACAGAGATGACGAGGAGGGCTGACATGAGTATCAATGAATTAAAAGAAATGCTTTATAGTGTTGACAGCTCATATGACGACTTTGTGAGCCTGGTAGTTAGTTTCGTGAAAATTCCCGAAAATTCATCAAAAGACATTTTGATCCGGGATTATATCGCATCCCATCCATGCGCCAATTCCAGCGACGTTTTAGAATATATGATTAAGGAATTAGGAATGGCTAATACATCTTCTAATCAGGAACTCGTAATAGCCTGATACAATGTCCTGCCGGACGGCTCAAATTGAAATCCCGGACAAGTCCACATCAGGAATCACGCATGATTTGTTATCCTCGTCCACAAACCACATACCATACAATGGATATGTTTCAAATCCATCTCCCGAACCTATGTTAGTGTCAGAAAACTTAATTGCCTGATGCGTACCATATTTACCCGGGTGAGCGATGACGTACTTCATACTTGTGGCGCGATTATTTGTTGCCTTACATTCCACGATCACAACATCCCCATTTCGTTCGTACAGAAAATCAAGCTCCGGTGAACCGCTTGGTGCGTGATAATAGTATAATTCCCTTTCTCTTATAGCAAAGCAGGATGCGACCATATTTTCAGCGATAGCACCTTTATAGGAACTGACATCACCCGAAAGGATCTTTTGGGGAATATCCGCACCAAGTTGAGAGAGCAATAAACCTGTATCAATAAAGAATACTTTAAACTCATTCGGTATCTTCACTCCTTCCAGCGGACATGCGATTTCCGAAGTATTGTATGCTCTTATTACAAGTCCGACATCCTCCAAATACTGCAATCCTTCCGCTTTCTCCGGCGAATGACCTTTTGCATTCACAAGGCTGTATTTGAATTTCTTGTATTCTTGCGACAGTTGCGAAGGGATCGAATCAAGGCAAGCCTCCGCCCTGAGTTTGAGAACTTCATTTATTTTATCGTTTCCTGATGCGTCTTTACATCTTCCAAAATCATCCCTTATGGAATTAAGTATCATACGCTGGGTATTCCTGACAGCATTAAGATCGTGGTTTCTGATAAAAACATTCACCGCTTCAGGCATCCCACCGACTATAAGATATTGGAGAAACAACGAACGCAGACTTTCATGAACCGTTTTTTCAATAGATGTCAGGTTTTTAATGGACGTATCAACATAATGCTTAACTTCAGGTTTAATGTTCAGATTGTCCAGAAATTCATTAAACGACAATGGATACATTGTCATTTGTTCCTCGTATCCTACAGGAATACCACGAACATATGGGCCGCGAAAGCCCTTAACCCCCAGAAAGCTCCCGGTTGCAATAACATCATACCTGCCATCAATATCCCAGTATTTCAAGGAACTTCTCGCATCGGGGCAGTCCTGTATTTCATCTAATATGATTAATGTATTACCGGGAACAAATGTTGCAGATGGTATAGCGGCAGTTATTGACATTACCATACGATCAACATCAAAATCGCCAACAAAAGCGCTATGAACACTTTTGTTGGCGCGAAGATCTATATATACGGTATTTTGGTAGCACTCACGACCAAATTGTCTGACTATAAACGTCTTGCCCGTCTGACGAAGTCCACGTACAATAAGCGGATGATGATCTCTTTGCTTCCACTCTATGAGTCTGTTCCAAATATCTCTTTTAAGCATCCCGTCTTCCTTTCACAATCATTTTATATCAATTATTGTCATTTTTCAAGGGATACTTGTCTATTATTTTGTCATTTTTAAAGGCATTTTCAGCTATCTTTTTGTCATTTTTAAAAGGATTTATCTTATTGCCTTCAACCTCTCAGCCTTCCGGCTCATGCCGTCAACAAGACTCTGAACCTCTTCGACGATAGTCTCGTTCTGTCCCGTTGTGGCAAATGTGTTATCAGAGTGAGCCGAAACCTCTTCGGTAATGGCCGATATGGTCTGGATGCTGTCAACGATCTCCTGATTGGCACTCTTAAGTCCGGTAACAATATCCGACAGGTCGTTGGAGCTGCTTCTGATAAGCCTGATGCTCTCAACGATCTTCTCAAAACTCTCCGATGTAACGTGTGCGCTCTCGTTCTGGCTTTTGTTGCTCTCAACAAGCGAGTCGATGGACGCAACAACATCGTTCATTTCCGATGATATACCATCTATAAGCTGATTGATATTTCCTGTTGCGGTCTGTGTCTGGTCTGCAAGGCTTGATATCTCGGTTGCAACAACAGCGAATCCTCTTCCGGCTTCACCCGCCCTTGCCGCCTCGATTGAAGCGTTAAGTGCCAGGAGGCTTGTCTGCGAAGCAACATTCTGGATTAGTTCAACGATGGAATGCATCTTGGTAGTGGTTGCCTGTAGTTCCTCAACCTCTTTCATAACCTCGGCTCCTGCCTGCTCGGAAAGGCTTACCTGATCCATGAGCTTGCCGATATTGTCACGGCCTGCATGTGCCGCATCAACTGTAATGCCCACGTTTTCACTGATATTATTGGCAGCTGCCGTAACCTGATCAATCTGATCCTGGATCTCTTCCGTCTTGTGAAGCTGATTCTGTACTGACTCTGCTGTATCTCCCGTTCCGCTCTGGATCTCCTTCATTGCGGTAAGTGTATTGCTGCTTGACTCGGCAAGCTGATTCATCTTGTCCGAAACCTGAGCCACATCATCAATGAGTTCCCCTGAAATATTCATGATGCTGTTCATCATTTCGTTAGTCTTCTCTCCCGCCTCATTGATCTCATAAACCTTGGCATCGTTGGCTCTTGCAATGACTCTGTTAACTACAAATGAGAATACGCAGCATATGATCATGATCAGAACTTCAATCTCAAGATCAGCCATAGCTCCGCCTTCCCAGTTTCTTGATGACGCAAACTTGACTGCATGAATTATGGCTATAACAGAAACTCCGATCGAGGACGTTATCGACAGCCTAAGATCATTAAACATTCCCGTAAGTATGAGTGTAGGGATTGCATATACAAACACCAGCACGGTATTGGTTGATATCAGGCACAGCACCAGATAAAACAGTCCGTAACCGATGCCGATTACATGCTTGATAAGTGATGACTCAGGATTATTCTTGAAAATCACCCAGCACAGTATCATCGGTACAAGATCAAGTACCTCTATCGGGAGGAACAGGGTAAAGAATCCCGCCTCTCCTTTTATCAGCTGGATCAGATAAGCAACAGCGATGATGCTTGTCAGCACCGTAAAAAGCACTATCGCGGTTTTGTTAACGATTTCTTCCTGTGATCTAACCTTTTCCATTTGCAGCCTCCTGTTTTCAGATATTCAAAAAATATCGACCCACTCAGATTTTCCCATCAGAATTCATCTATAATGAAGTATTCTATCATATATATACTTTCTCTCTCAACATATAACTAATGCTTAGAATTTATTCTTGTTCCCGCTTGTTTCTAAGGGATGGACCCTTTACGCATATGAATACAAGAACGCCTATAAGTACGAGTAAAGCAGCAAACACCCATACTCTCCACAGTTCACTGTCGGAAGAGGTCGCAGGGGTATTAACCGTGGCGTTTGATCCCGTATCGGGAGCGCCCTCGATTTGAGCTGCCGTCCGGCTACTGTCTTCTCCGCTTTCGGATGAAGCTATTTCTCTTCTTCCGGTTTCCGAATCCGAATCAGCCGCTTTATTATCCTGATACAACAGCACATAAGTTGAAAATCCATCTGTATTGATTGTCACCGTTTCCGGATCATCATCCACATCATACAGAAGTGTTGCTTCTCCTTCATGCAGACGAAGAACATAGAATACGTCCGCTTTAGCCAGAAGTTTTTTAGTAAGCGGTATCACGATCTGTACAGGCTCTTTAACATTCTTGACGGCTGTCCATTCTCCGTCTTCATTAACCTCAAGATTAATATCCAGATACTCGCCTGCTACAAGGTTCGGAAGAGAAGACGCATAAACTCCTATCCCGGCCTTGACCAGGTCTTTCTCTTTTTGAGGAACAGGCCTCATGACTTTCGTTTCCAGTCTTACCGACGAGGCTTTGCCTTCTTCCTCTAATTCCTTAAACTTCTCCTCCCCGAAAACTGCCTTGAGAGCCGCTTCATTATCCGCAAGCTTTGTACCCTCTTCTATTTCTCTAGCGGATTCATCTGTCACGGTTTTATTGCTGTTGTTGTCTGTTGCCTCGGTCCTGGCCGTGCTCCCTGACGAGCTGTTCGAGCCTGTCGATGCGCTGCTTTTACTTCCGGAGGAATTGCTTGAATTCGTTGATGCATTGCTCTTGCTTCCGGTTGCGCTGCCTGAACCCGTCGATGTGCTGCTCTTACTTCCGGAAGAGCTGCCTGAACTCTTCGACGTACTGCTCTTGCTTCCGGCGGAACTGCCCGAACTCGTCGATGCACTGCTCTTGCTTCCGGAGGAATTGCTACTGCTCGATGAATTGCTGCCATTCGATGAGCTGCCATTCGATGAGTTGCTTGCTCTTGTTATGGTATATGATCTTGTTCTGTCAGAGGGCAGCTCATAATTAGCTACATCAATTCCTTTTATGCCTGTAACCTCTGCTATGTGTGTTCCGGGATCGCTGGCTGAGCCGGAAACCTCGAATAAAACGGAATCATTTCCCAAAGCACCTGTGGCTCTTGCGATCGGCACATGGCTGTACCCGTCATATGTAAATGAGGTGTTTTCCCATCTGATACCGACCTTAGCCTTATCTATCGTAACCTTAAAAGATCCCGTAGCTGTTTCATATCCTGGCTTTTCGGCTCTGTAATATACCGTATATTCTCCTGCATTTTCAAATCTCGGAACATCAGACGTAAAGGCGCCATCACGTGAAGTTGCGTACATGAATCTCACATCGCTCTGATCTGCCTTGGTGATGACCCGGGGCTCTTGCATGTAGCCATTATAATTAAGGCTTCCATCCGCCGATACACTTACTCCGGTAAGCTTTGGATCAGCTATTGTGTATTTCTTGGTCGCGGTTCCCTCATAGTTTCCCTTTCCGGTAATTGTCAGAGTATGTTCTCCAGCATTAGTCGCCTTTTCTCCGGTAACATCATAATCCGTACCTTTTGTAAGGGAACGCCCGTCAACCGTTACCGAAAAGTTCTGTGTCTGCTCGGAGCCGTTATATACAAGCTCATTGGAAAGAGTTATGCCCGCATCTGACAGATTTCTTGCTTTTATCTCCAGCTTACCGTTAGCCGGTGTAATAACAAAATGATCTGTAACATCATTGCCCTTACTATCGCGTACAGTCGTGGTACCTTCAACAATGCTCGCATACTCTCCCACCGTTGTTCCCACGCCTTTGGCCGACAGTCCCGAGATAGTATAGGTCTCGTCTGCCTCTGTAAAGTTTAGTGAATCATCGGTAAATCCGCTGACAGACTGCTGGCTTCCGTTGTATGTTACCGTACTGCTTTTTGACGTCACCGTATGGATATGTTTCTCTTTATCTTTCCACCATCCGACAGAAAGCGTTCCAAACTCAGTCGTAATATCATAATTGCCCGCGTTTGTTCCCGACTTGTAAGTGTATGTGAACGTATTATCACTGCTTCCCGGTGCTGTTCTTGATCCTGTTATGGTGCAGTCAACGCCCTCTCCCACAACAAATCCGTCGCCGGTAATTTCAATGACGTCATTAGTCAGTGCGCTTCCGTCGTACTCCTCCTTATGTGCTGAGCCGGAAGTAATAGTTACCTGTCTCTTCGTTATCGAATAATCCTTAGACAATCCCGTATCAGGCAGAACATAATTATCCATACTATCTCCGGCAAGACCCGTTACAAATGCCGTATACTCTCCGGCATTTGTCTGTTTGTTTCCTTCCACTACAGGACTTACGTCGTCGCCTTCACAGATTCCCTCAAGAGTTGCCGAAACTTCATGTTCTGCCCGGTCATATTTCCATGGACTATCACTGCTCCAGCTTACTCCAAGCTGTTTCTTATCTATCGTCACCGCAAAATCACCGGTAGCATCTTTGTAGCCATCAGCAGTTGCTTTATAATATACTCTGTATGTTCCCGCATCTTTGAATTTAGGAATCTCAATTGAATATGATCCCTCATCTTCGGGGGTGGTAGTATAAAACCACTCAACCTCAGGTACATCGGGAGTAGCACAGGTTTTCTCAACTGCTGCCTGCTGCTCGCTTCCATTGTAGGTAAGAGTTCCCTTTTGACTGACAGTTACGTTAAGCTGCTCCGGTGTCGGTGTAGGTGTTGGCGGAACCGGCGCGTCATCGGTAAATGCCTTGATGCGGAAATTGCCCTTTTTCTCTGCCTCTATACTGGAATCTTGCGTAAAATCCTTCCAGACTCCATTTCCTTTTAGATACGATTGTCCTTCACCTATATATGCATCAGAATAAACCCATCCGGGGTATTTAAAATCGCACTCCATCCCCAATCTGGCCATCTCACCCGTCTTCTCCAATTTGACAACAACTGCAAATCTGTCACCTTCTTGCAGCGACACAGGCTCTGGCAGATTAATCGTATAATATCCGGCATAAGAAACAGTTCCACTTGCACTCGAAACAGGAGTAAGTTCTGTAGGATCGAATCCGGTATCCGAAAGCTTGTTATATATTTCCACTGTGTACTTAATATTGGTACTGTATGTCATGAATGAAACCGCTTTCAGTTCTTCATTGCCTTTAGATTTAAAGACGTTTGCAGCTTCTAAAGCATCGCTCATATATATGTAATCCGGGGTCATTGAGCCGTCATACTGATAATTATGATCATAATTATTGGATGTATCGAACACGAATGAATATGCTTTATCTCCGATGCTCCCTGTTTCGTACGACATCCAGAAATAACCATCGTAGCAAAAACTTCCAGATGAATTATGATCACCGATCATCCAGCTGTTCCGAATAAGCCAAGCTCCATTTTCTTTAGGCTGTGTTCCCGCATTAAATTTTTCTTTCGAAAAATCATCATCCCATCCGACAATGGTTACCGCATGATTTGTATCATTTCCTGCCAAATCATCATAATATGCATGATTAGTACTGTTATAGTATTCTGTATCTGCATCACTTTTCGTTCCGCTTTTCGAATGGTAAGATATACCAACAGCACCGTTATCTATTATCAGCTGCTTAACAGCCTTCCTGTCAGCTTCCTCGCCGTTAATATTTACGATCCTGTATCCGGCTATATGCGCTACATCATCATATGCATATTTATCATCAAGTGTCTTCTTAAAGTTTGGATCATCCGTCGGATATTTAAGATCTCCTTCATCATCGGCAGCTCCTGTCCATGTAGCAAGAACATTGGAGGCAATAGCGAGATTTCCCCCTACATCCAGGTAATTATCACCTTCTTCAAAATCTCCCTTATTGCTGTCACCTTCTGTTCCCCCAATGGGATCGACTACAGAATTATATGCAAAATATGCAAGCTGAACTTCAGACAGATCCAGATCCGAAGACATCTTTCCTTGTTTTCTTAAGTTTATTTCAGCCAGCGCCATTGCCGAGTGCGCCCAGCACGAACCGTACGGATTCTGGTCACGAAGTGGCGGCATATACGAATCAAAATCGGAAAAGTTCTTGGGATACTTGCTATCTGTTGCAGAAGCAGTGTCATTACTAAATACATTTGTATTTCTAAGCCTTAATCTTCGATCCGAGGAATAGACTGAAATACTATCAGGAACCGGTTCATCAGGAAACTCACGATACCCCATCCCGTGCTCTTCATTTACACTTTTGCTCTCTTTATCATCTGACGCGCCAATCTCATCAGCAAGAACAGTCACGCTCCCTGATGTCAGAAGCACAACAAGCGTCAGCAATATTCCTGTTAACCGAATGATTTTCTTCTTCAAAGAAATAACCTCACTTTTTATTAAGCATAGGCCGTGCGATATGCACGTTGAAAAACTCTATAAGCGGTCCCATGAAGAACGCCGTGATCACAGTGCCGATTCCGGCTATTGTCGGGATAGCGGAAAATGATCCACCGGATGCAAGAAACAGTAAGCAGCCGGTGATCACGCAGACTATGTCCGTAGCGATCCTCACATACTGGAACTTCCCCTTTTTCCATGTGTTGCAGATTATAAGAGCTACCGCGTCGTATGTCGACACACCGAGATCTGCTGTCATATAAAAAGCGGAGCCGAAACAGATGATCACGACTCCGATGACAAGGCACAACACCCTTACCGCGATGGAAGGATTCACGATCACGGTCTGAAGATATTCAAATGTAAACTGGGTAATATATCCGAGAAGAAACAGATTGATGAACGTGGCAATGCCGATATAATGCCTGTCAAATATAAGAGCAAAGAGCAGGAGCACCGCATTGGCTATGACATACAGTGTTCCGAATCCGATAGGAACAAGCGCGTCGAGTCCTGCCATAAATGACTGGAACGGATCGACACCAAGTGCTGCGATCTTGAATATTCCCACGCTTATGGCACATATTATCACTCCGAAAAGCGACATGAATACCCTTTTGCCAAAATTCTCTTTATTCATTGTAATTTCATTTTATCGAGCAGCAATTGGAACTTTACTTCGTTCCCTTCGAACTTTATCTGCCCGGTTTGCCAAGCCTCGCGCATGTGAAGCTTCTTCGCTGCAAGCTTTAATATCACATCCGCAGTTGCAATTATCCGTCCGTCGTTATTGTAATAATTGTAAGGTTCTACAACGCAGGCGCGTTGTGCAACCTCAAAGTAAAATGCTCCGGCTCCCTCACCTACTATATCAACTTCTATCGCCACGTGCTCGAACACCTCACGGGCATCTGCATTTTCAAATGTCTTTCTCACCTTCTGGACTATCTGTTCATAAGTTACCGGTTTCTTTGCCGCCATAATATCACTCCTTATAATACCAGAATCACACCGTATCATTCGCATCCTACGGTGTGTATCCTTATCAATCTTATTCTATACATTCAGTTAAACATAGTCAATATGTTAGCATTGACTAACTTTACTCATAATCCCGCCTATCTCAGTGACGGAATTTAATCTCTCCTGTCTCATCGTTCATTGCATCAATTATCGCAAGTGACTCGACTCTTATTCCCTTCTCGCGAAGCCTCTTTCCGCCGTCCTGAAACCCTTTCTCAATTATGATACCGACGCCCTGAAGCGTTGCGCCGCTCTCGTTTATCAGTTCAATCAGACCTTCCGCCGCACATCCGTTTGCGAGAAAATCATCCACAACGAGTATTTTGTCATCCGGCGACAGATACTTTTTCGATACTATTACATCATATACTCTCTTATGGGTAAAGGACTGTATCTTTGTTGAGTAAACAGATCCGTCAAGGTTAATAGACTGTGTCTTCTTGGCAAATACAACCGGCACATTAAAATACTGTGCAACAATAGCTGCTACTGCGATACCAGAAGCCTCGATCGTAAAGATCTTGGTGATCTCAACATCCGCAAATATCCTTTTAAACTCTTTTCCTATCTCATTCATCAGATCGATGTCTATCTGATGGTTTAAAAAACTGTCAACCTTCAGAACATTTCCTGCCTTAACGATACCGTCCTTTATTATTCTTTGCTCAAGTAACTCCATTGTATGATCCCTTCTCTTCCTTCTCTTCTTTGTCGTCTAAAATGAATCCTTTGCTTCCCGGATGTCACTCCCATCACCTTTCCTCACGGAAATAATTAAGTCCCAGACTCTGAGGCGGCTGATCCTCGCGGCGGTTTCTCATGCTTGTAAATATGAGCACAATAAGCGTTACCACATAGGGAATCATCTTGTACAGTTCCTTTCTCTCCATATGATCCATACCTGTAGGAATATACAGATGAAGAATGTACAGACCTCCAAACAGAATAGATGCCAGTATTCCCAGATCAGCTTTCCAGAGCGTGAATATTACAAGGGCTATGGCAAGCCATCCTCTGTCTCCGAATGCATCGTTCGACCATATGCCGCAGGCGTAATCCATAACGTAGTACAGTCCTCCCAGTCCCGCGATCACACATCCGCTGCAGGTTGCTATGTATTTGTACTTAATAACATTGATGCCCGCTGCGTCCGCAGTTGCGGGATTTTCGCCGACGGCGCGAAGGCTTAGGCCTACCCGGGTCTTTTTCAGAATAAGCGCGGTTGCAATGGCGATCAATATAGCCGTATATGCAAGAAATCCGTATGAAAAAAACAGCTGTCCGAACCATCCCGTGCTGTTTGCAAAGGGAAGCTGCGCACGAAAACACGCACTGGTCTTGGAAAGCGAGATTGAAGGGATATCGGCTTTGGAAAGCTTGATGAGGGATCCGCCGAAGAAGTTTCCGAACCCTACTCCGAAGGTTGTCATTGCAAGTCCGGTAACGTTCTGGTTAGCTCGAAGCGTTACAACCAGAAAAGAATATATGAGTCCCATAATAAGGGACCCTGCTATCGAACAAAGCAGCGGAATCAAAATCGCAAGAGCCGCATTAACTTCTCCCGCTCCCACAGAATTTTCATAAAAGAACGAACCTATTACACCGCTTATTGCTCCCACATACATTACACCGGGGAGCCCGAGATTGAGGTTACCTGATTTTTCGGTAACGATCTCAC
>DGUG01000019.1:1678-2804 GCA_002394535.1 Lachnospiraceae bacterium UBA4316 | reverse complement strand
GAGACAGTTGATGTAAACGATACAAAGACATATGACAATGGTAAGGGAGTTGTTCCTTCATTCCTTTGCGAGCCTGTATTCGCTGATATCAACAACTACAAAGAGATTCTTCTTGACAGCGGTTACTACACAGAGGCTGACCTTCAGTAATAGCGGCTACAGAGTAATCTAGACTAACTAAACAGGCGGGCTTTTACCCGCCTGTTTGCTAGAAAAAAATATGCAAGGTATCATAATAATGGGTTTAGGAGGGATACATTTTGGCTAAAGTACTTCTCGAAATGAAAAATATAACCAAAACTTTCCCCGGTGTAAAAGCACTTGATAACGTTAATTTGAAAGTTGAAGAAGGCGAGATTCACGCACTGGTAGGTGAAAACGGTGCCGGAAAATCAACACTGATGAATGTTCTTTCCGGAATATATCCGTACGGAACATATGAAGGCGATATCATTTACAACGGTGAAGTTTGTAGATTTAATAAGATTAAAGATTCCGAAGAAAAGGGAATCGTTATTATACATCAGGAACTTGCGCTTATTCCCTATATGTCGATCGGTGAGAATATGTTCCTCGGAAACGAGAGAGGTAAAGCAGCGGCGATTGACTGGAATGAGACTTACGGCGAGGCAGACAAATATCTGAAAATGGTAGGTCTTTCCGACAGTTCCAGAACTCTTGTCAAGGAACTCGGCACAGGTAAGCAGCAGCTTGTGGAGATAGCCAAGGCGCTTGCAAAGAAAGCAAAGCTTCTGATCCTTGACGAGCCCACATCTTCTCTTAACGAGAAGGATTCAAGAGCACTTCTTGACCTTCTTCTTCGTTTCAAGAAAGAAAACGGATTAACATCGATAATTATATCTCACAAGCTTAATGAGGTTTCATACGTTGCAGACAAGATCACGGTTGTCCGCGACGGATCCACTATAGAGACTCTTGATAAGGCAACAGAAGAGATTTCTGAAGACAGGATCATAAAGGGAATGGTTGGACGTGAGATTACGGACCGTTTCCCGAAGAGACATGACGTCAAGATCGGGGACACGATGCTTGAAGTCAAGAACTGGAACGTATATCATCCGCTTTATCCTGAGAAGAAGGTTGTGGATAATGTTTCATTCTATGT
>DGUG01000019.1:0-1502 GCA_002394535.1 Lachnospiraceae bacterium UBA4316 | reverse complement strand
CTTAACGGAAAGGGAGTCAACCTCAAGAATGCCAAGGAAGCCATCAAG
Organism: Lachnospiraceae bacterium UBA4316; assembly: GCA_002394535.1. Classification (GTDB taxonomy): domain Bacteria; phylum Bacillota; class Clostridia; order Lachnospirales; family Lachnospiraceae; genus UBA2868. The sequence continues at coordinate 1,454 of DGUG01000019.1, read as the reverse complement.
AATAAACTGGCATATGTTACCGAAGACCGTAAGGGTAACGGACTTGTTCTTAATAATCCCATCAAGATCAATACAACACTTGCGAATCTTGATGCGGTAAGTTCCAAGAGTATCATTGATAAAGATAAAGAGTATCAGGTAGCCGTTGAATACAAGGATAAGCTCAAGACCAAGACTCCTACCGTTGAGCAGAATGTGGGTAATCTGTCAGGTGGTAACCAGCAGAAGGTTCTTCTTGCTAAATGGATGTTTGCAGAGCCGGATGTACTTATCCTCGATGAGCCTACCCGTGGTATCGATGTCGGCGCCAAGTATGAGATTTACTGCATAATCAATGACCTTGTCAAGGAAGGTAAATCTGTTGTAATGATATCTTCGGAGCTTCCTGAAACTATAGGCATGAGCGACAGGATATATGTCATGAACGAAGGTAAGTTTGTCGGTGAACTGAAACAGGAAGAAGCAAGTCAGGAATCAATCATGGCTTGTATCATGAGATCGGGAAGGGGTGAGTAACGATGGCAAATACAAATATTTCAGCTGTATTAAAAAAATATGCAATGGCGATCGTTCTTGTTCTTGTAATCCTTCTGTTTTATGTTCTGACCAAGAAAGCCATTCTGTATCCTCAAAATATCAATAACCTTTTATCACAGAACGCGTATGTATTCGTTCTTGCAACAGGTATGTTACTGTGTATCTTAACAGGTGGTAACATCGATCTTGCTGTCGGATCTGTAGTTTGTTTTGTCGGTGCAGTCGGCGGTGTTGTCCTTGATAAGGATATGAACTTTATAGTGGCATTTATAATCATGATGCTCATAGGACTTGCAATAGGTATGTGGCAGGGATTTTGGATCGCATTCGTAAATGTTCCGCCTTTTATAGCCACACTGGCGGGTATGTATGCTTTTCGTGGATTATCAAACGTTGTTCTCGGCGGACAGGCAATAAACCTTTCCAAGATGGACGGATTCCTTAAGGCATTTGGTGGAGGTGCCGACTGCTATATTCCGGGTCCGAGTATCAATCTTTTTGGAACACCTCATAATCTTATCTGTCTGATTGTAGGTCTTATAGGTGTTGCAATATTCCTGTTCATGACCATCAGCGGACGTATCAATACAAAGAAGCGCGGTTATGCAACGCCTCCTCTTCTTGGAGATGTTGTAAAGATGGTTATTATATCGGCTGTAGTTCTCTACCTTACGGAGAAACTTGCCGCATACAAAGGAATTCCCACATCACTTATATGGGTTCTCCTTGTAGTCATCGCATTCGGTTATGTTACACAGAAAACCACCATCGGACGTGACCTTTACGCAGTCGGCGGTAACAAAAAGGCAGCGCAGCTCTCGGGTGTCAATGTCAAGAAGGTTTACTTCTTTGCATATTCCCTTATGGGTTTGCTGTCAGGTCTTGCGGGAACTCTTACGATTGCAAGAGCCGCATCA
>DGUG01000220.1 GCA_002394535.1 Lachnospiraceae bacterium UBA4316 | reverse complement strand
GCTATTCCGATTATGATGGCTGCGGTCATTACATAGGATGCCGGAAGCACCGTAAATACAGCCTTTCTGAATCCGAATATGGCAAATGCCGATTTCATGAGACTTGCCCCTGAAGCAGGAGAGGCAACAAGGCCTATGACAACTCCTATCACTATGGCCGGAAGATTACTCATCATAACCTGGCGGATAAGGTCGGACGAAGTAAACCCGAGAGCCTTTGATACGCCAAGATTTCTCCACTCTTTTGTGATCTGTGCGCGCACGATGAGAGATTCCACAAAAGCAACTATCAGTACCGTTAGGGATGCGATAAATACCGCAACTGCTTTCATCCCCGCAGATACGACTCCGGTTGTTCCCTTTGCCGCCTCTCTGTAGTCGGTCACTTCCACGTCCGGATACATATCTTCAAATTCCGCCTTAAAATCGGCAAATGATTTTCCGCTCTTAAGGTTTACCCATATGCTGTATTCACTTGCCGGCGGTGACACACGTTCGTATCCGGATGTAGTCATATATGCCATCATTCCCATATTGTTCATTGTCTGGCATATTCCGCATACCCTGTAGCTTTCTTCTTTACCGCTGTTTTTGATGGTGACATGATCACCGAGTTTTGCATTCAGCGTATCTGCGGCAGCGCTTGCAAGCATTATCTCATTTTCCTTTTGCGGCCAGCCGCCTTCAAGTATACTTCCGCCCCTGATATTTGACGTGTCGGTGAAGGCTCTTGTGGATATGCTGGCAACCCTCTTTCCGATTGAATAATTGAACGCATACCATATATCCCCGTAAACGGACTGAACCGTACTCATTCCTTCAACACTCTTCATCATCGTCTCAGACCCGTCAAGTACCGCATCGCAGTCAAACATACCGGCAAGTGCGAGAAGCCCCGCATCATCTCTTGCGTAAGAATCAACCATACCGAAGCCCACAATGGTGGAAATGGATAGTATCGCCATAATAAATATAGTTCCGAGCTTACTTGAAAACTTCCCGAAAGTATCCTTGCAGGCAAGGGTTACACTTATCGGAAGCGCAGAATGTTCAAATGAGAACAGGTTTTTCTTTCTCTTTGTCACACTGTTTCCACCGTGAAGTGCCGACAGCACCGAAGTTTTGGAGTATTCACGTCCCAAAACAAGGGTAACTGCCGAAACAACCGCGCATATCCCCGCAAACACGAAAACCGCCATCTTCATGTCAATGCTCTGATTCCATGAAAGGCCCAGCGTTGCAAGTATTATCGCACCTGCAGGATTCAAAATAAGCGCGCCTGCTGCAATCCCGGCTATACAACCCAATCCCGCAACGAGCAGAAGCTGGACAAGAAGCACAGCCACAAGTTCACGGACTGTATAACCCGAAGCTTCCATAATGCCTGTATTCTTCATGTTGAGCATGATGAAATTTTTAACCGAAAAGTGTATTATGACCATCGCTATAACAAGCATTATGACCGCAAATACGAGTACTATCGCTATAAATATCAGCGGAAGGATGAGGGATGCCGTCTTCATAAGATCCGCCGGCAAAAAATTCATGGACGTAAGTCCGTAATCCGGATGCTGTCTGCAATATGCTATATACCAGTCATTGAACTCATTAAAGAGTTCATCGCAGTACTCATTCCCGCTTTTGCCCGAATTCTTTGCACTCTTTGAAAGATCGGTTTTCACAAGTTTGCACCGGAATGCTTTTGAAGGATTTTCAAATTCTATTGTATTGTATGTTTTTTCGGAAACAAAGATAAGATACGTTCCCATGTTCATGGGGGAACAGTAAATGTTGTCCTCGTTATATCCGGCAACCTTCAGCCGGTATTCATTTTCGCCTATCTTCAGTTCAAGCACGTCACCTATATGATATGTCGGAGAAAGAGATACAGGAATTACAACCTGATTGCCGTGATGTTTGGCTGCCGGGCTCGACATCGTCTGTATCTTACGTTCATCCTCGTAAGATGCAATATTAAAGGAATACTCTGTCCAGACCTTCTCGCCCTTGCGCCTGTATTTTGCGTATGTATCCAGGTACTTTGTCGATTCGAATCCCGTAAAATCATTATTTCCCTTTATTATCTCAGCCAGCTTTCCCTCGGCCCGCTCATCCGCAGAAATTAGAACGAGTATATCCGCGGCGTTTATCTGCTTTATGTTCGTATCAACCACTTTACCGGTTCCCACAAGGAATGAGAGGCTGATAAAAATCAATGCCGACGCAAATAAGGTGAGAATAAAAAAGGTTATCATATCTACCTTTTGTTTTCTTATATTGTTCTTTGCGAGAAAAAAATAGCGGTACATCCTACCACCCCATATCCTGGAGAAATGATTTCAGATCATTGTGGCGCTCTTTTGCCCTATCTATGTCAGGATTGCTCTCATCCTTGTAATTGCCGGCATACGGACCAAGTTCTATCTCATCGGATATAACTCCGTCCGCAAGATAGATTATGCGGTTTCCTCTCTCCGCTGCGGCCATTGTATGTGTGACCATAACAATACTCTGCCCTTCCCTGTTAAGATCTGAGAGTATATTAAGTACATTTTCGGTATTTTGCGAATTAAGTGCTCCCGTCGGCTCATCAGCAAACAGAACCTCAGGGGAGTTGATAACGCCTCTTACAACCGCAACTCTCTGCTGCATACCTCCTGACATCTGCGTCGGAAACTTGCCGCAGTCTTCCTCTTCTATTTCAACTCGGTGCAGCAACTCCTTTGCCTTCCCGGCAAGCTCTCTTCTGTTACTGTTTTTTAAGAGTCCTACGACCATAACATTATCAAGGGCACTCATGCTGTCGTTCAGATAGTTCTGCTGGAATACAAACCCCACATGATCCCTTCGAAACCTTGCAAGCTGGTCATTATTAAATCCCGTAATTCTTGTAGTCTCCTCGTCGCCCGTCTCGTATGTGATTGCTCCCATGCTCGGTGTGTCCATGCCGGAGAGGGCATACAACAGCGTACTCTTACCCGAGCCCGAGTTGCCCATTATCACGGTAAAATCACCCTTGTAGATCTCAAGGTTAAGATTTTTTAATACCTGCTGCTCCACATTCCCGGATGTAAAGGATTTACACAAATCCTGTGTATGTATTATTCTCTTCTTCACTGTACTTTAACCTTCTGCCCATCCGTCAGTTCCGACGTCTCATCCCATCCGACGATCTCGCCCTCGGCAAGACCTTCGATTACTTCCGCACTTTCTTCGTTGCTTGCTCCTATAACCACATTACGCCTCTCGACTTTTCCTTCCTTTACAACAAATACATAGTCGGATTCATCGTCGGAGTATAGCGCATCCAGCGGCACTGTAAGGGTGTATGCAAGCATTGCCGTGCAGACCTTCGTCTTGGCCTCTATTCCGAGTATTATGGAATCATCCGGCGACAATACCTTAAGCTCCACTCTGATGCCGCCCGCTGCCCCGTCATCGCTTGTTTTCTTCTCTATCCTTGATACTACACAGTCATAATCTTTGTTCTTGATATGCGCACTTGCCTTCTGTCCTTCTTCGATATTGATGATGTCGTATTTGTTTACGTGGCATACAACCGCTATATCGTCAATCGACTCCATCTTGACAAGCTCGCTGCCCTTTGCGACGCTGCCGCCTTCGGTTACGTTAAGCTTTGTAACCACTCCGTCAAATTCGGCCCTTATGCCCTCCGACGCAGCTTCAAGGTCCTTGAGCTTATTCTCACTGACAAGGTCATCCGCAGCCTTTTGAGCCTCAAGCCTGTCCTTGTCTCCCTGAGTCTGAATACTAAGCTGCGTTGCCGCTTTCTGGCTTTCCATAACAGACTTCTTTTCCTTGTAGGTTGCCATCAGGTAATTAAGGAACTGAAGTTCATCCTGTTTCTTGATTATCTCCGGATCATATTGCTGATCGTGGGCGTTCTTTGCTATTTCCTTCTCTATATTTGCTCTTGACCTTGCCACATCGTCCGGATCATCGCCCTCTTCGACGAAACACCCGGCAAGCTCTGACTGTAGCTGTGCACCACGGTTTGAAAGCTCTGACCTTCTGTTATCAAGAGCCTGATTGGTCATTATAATTACCGCCTCCGTAGTCTCTATCTGCTGATCAAGCTCCGCTATGGAATTCTTCGCTTCACCAAGAAGTGATGCCACCCGGCCGCCGGACTGCTTCGAATCATCATATCCTCCCTGGGCGGCTGCGGCATTTAGTTCGGCAAGCATACGGGCGACTTCAAGGTCCTCGGTATCAAAGGTAACCAACAGATCTCCCTTCCTTACAAAATCGCCTTCCTTGACGTTTACACTTCCTATGCGTCCGTCTACTTCGGAATAGTATGATTTTTCCGTAAGGCTCTCAACATTACCGTTAAGTTCAAGTTCGCAGTCAAGCTGGCCCTTCGCAACCTGTACCGTCCTGATTGCAGTGCCGGCCGATGCAGTGACCGACACGCAGCCAACCGCAGCCGCAACTCCTATGCATGTTCCGATTATGATCTTCTTGTGTTTGATGAAATTCATTGCACTTTTCCTTTTTATTGAGACTTTGATCTCTATAGCCCGCATTCCCTGTAACGCGTTATACATTAAGCTTTAAAGAGCCGCTCTACAAGGCAGTTTTAATTAATTGTTCATTAAAATCACATTAAATGAAAATCATTTGGTAAACTCGATATTGATGGAGCCCGCCGTAGTCTCAACATCAAGCTTCTTCCTGCCGCCGTTCGTATTGGAAAGATTACTTGAACCGGCTGTAGTCTCGCTTCTGATAGTATAGTCACTCTTTGCTCCGTCTATAGTTCCCTTAACGCTGCCGCTGGTACAATCAATCTCTATATCCCCTCCGGATGCCAGGTTTTCAAACTTGATGGAGCCGGATGTACAATCGATATCAATGTCCCCCGTGGCCTTAACGTTATTTAGTTTGATGCTGCCGCTTGTACAGTCGAGTTTTAAATCATCCGCCGTGATATCATCCGCCTTAAGGCTTCCGCTGGTCAGTTCAACACTCATATCGCCCTTATAATCTGACGGAACTGTTACAACTATATTTCTTTCGGTAAAATCAATATTTATCAGTTTAAAAAACTTCCTGTCATTACGCTTAAACTTAAGCTTTCCGTCCTTCTCTTCTATCACGTACATAGACGAATCCGGATTGTCATAATACTCGATAGTGATCTTATCCGTATCTTCCGACTGCATGATTATGCTGTTTGAACTCTCATCTATCACAAGTTCTTTGATATCCGTCCCGCTCTCGTAACTCTCTTCGATATATTCGTTGCCTTTTGAATTAAATCCGGTCCATACCCCTCCCACAAGCATGTAGGCAAGCAGGCACAAAAGGACTCCGGCTCCTATTGAAATAAGTGCTGTCTTAGTGATTTTGCTCATGATTTTCTATCTCCTCTTCGTGTTATTTGGAATCCGCTTATTTAACAAATACTTTCTTGATGGATCTGAACACTTCCTTGATGATCTTTATCATCCACTTCGTAATAATAACAACCGGTTTCCACAAAAGGATCGCAAGTCCCGCAAAAATAAGGGCACATCCCAAAAGTGCTATGGCGGTTGCAAAGGGTATCTGTCCCATCAGGAATGTGAAGCAGGCAAAGAACGATGCCACAGCTGTAATCGCAAATGCCAGTTCAACCGCGTATATGGATACAACGATCGCCCACATGGCGATATAGATTGAAAAAAGTATTGCGAAGAATGCCACAAGGAGCGGAAACCAGATGGGGAAACCCACTATCGTAAGAACAACGAATAATGCCCCATGTCCCTTCTCATTAGCCTCCTGATGCTTCTTTCTGGCGCTTTCCATCATGAGCGCCGCTATCGGCTTGTCTAGAAGCGCCGACTTTACAACCTCATCAGCATCTTCCATTGCGGCTACGGCATCTTCCTCGCTCATCCCGTCTTCAATACGATCGGATATCGCCTCATCGTAAAAATCGATCATACTGTCTATTCCCGGTATATTGTTTGCGGCAAGTTTATCTTTAAGATTGCTCAAGTACTCGTCTCTAAGCATTGTCTGCCTCCCTCGCTTCCATGATATATTGATAAATCCTGACTATCTCTTCCCACTCTTTTAACAACTGCGTTATCTGGTCCCGTCCTTTGTCGGTGATCCTGTAATACTTGCGAAGTCTCCCGTTATGCTCCTGCGAAAAAACCGTAAGCATTTCGGAACCCTCAAGCCTCTTCAGGATCGGGTACAGAGTCGACTCGGTTATCGGGATGAATTCGTTGATATCCTTGACCATCTGATAACCGTATGACTCTCCTCTCTCAAGAACCGCCAACACACACGCATCCAGTATTCCGCGTCTGAACTGTGATTCCATCCGGCCTCTCTCCTTCTTATAAATAAAATGTACGTCTGTTTCGATTAATACCACATGACATGTAATACTATACGTCACATAGTATTATGTGTCAAGTGGTATTTTATTAACAGTTCGTATCATCATTTAAATAAAGGGATAAAGATGCTATAATATATGTCACGATCTGTGATCGTGACAG
>DGUG01000091.1 GCA_002394535.1 Lachnospiraceae bacterium UBA4316 | reverse complement strand
AATAATATTCATCATCCTCAAACTGGACATATTCAGCCCTGGAATAATCTACATTAAATATAAAGAATTGGAGTACCAGTACTATAAGTGACGAAACAAACAGGCTGAGTATCGCTCCGCCGACGCCTATTTCCGCATCAAGAACAGCCGAAGACACAAGTAATACTACAAAGCACACGATCATTCCTGCACCAAGAGCAATCTGCCATGAATAATTAATCTTCAGTCTTCGTATCAGATAAACAACTGTGACGGTAACGGCAAATGTAACAATCATCGCAAGCATAACATCATTTTTCAATATTCCGTCGATTACCGTCTTAAATCCGCCAAGCATCCCTTCAACATCAAGTTCACCCGATCCGCTTCCGCCGAGAGCATCCTGATGTTCGCTTACATAATGGAGAATATAATAAACCGCGGTTCCGCAACCGATCGATATGCTTGAAATAGGATTGCCCACAAAGCCCATTGCAAGAGGCATAACATAAGGAATATGCATGGCAAAACATACCGGGGTCAACAGCACCGTTATGGAATCATCCGGCGTGAACCTGAAATACAGGGCATACATTATGATAAAAACAAACAGCACTACTACCGCACACTCTAATGAAAGCGCATACATATGGGCTACTATTACGAGTCCGGCAACAAGGACTATAACATTCGCCGGTAAAAATGAGCACAATAAAGCCAAAATAAGCACTATTGCGGGATTCTTAAGTTTTGTCATAAATCCGACCTTGCCGTTTATAAGCAATAACGCAATCAGCATGGCAAGAAACTTAAGAACAGGAACAATATACGCTTCAAAGCGGGTATAAAAACGTGTCAATTGCTGTTTGACAACCAGTAATGACTCCATCCCATTTACCTTCCTTTACGACCGATATTAAGCATCTGCATCAAAGCTCTAAGGAGTTGATTGTACTGTTTTACATGACGTTTGGCTTTATTGTATCTGTAATTATATACGAAATAAGATATTACAAGATAAACAGCCAATACCAGACAATACTTTGACAGTATACCCTTAAGGAAATCCACAATATCCATTTTGTAGAATTCCTCAAGAAATGTTTCGATATTATATAAAACATACATAGCCACCGCCAGGGCAAACCCAACGGTGGCATAAATAGCTGATTTTAACAATTGAAAACTGATGTAATCCCCTCGGAAGTATCCGGATATTGCTATATCCTTCTTTCCTTCATGCTCCTCATATGCTGCCATACGAGTCATCAGTCTGATTCTTTCTTCATTTAACATGCTACCACTATTGATTTAAGAATCTCATCCTATTCTCGTGCGTCTGTCTCTTATCCACCTTCGGAGCCTCTGCTTCGGGTCTTCTTCCTGCTGCAGTAAGTTCATTTATCATCGATGCCTTGCATTTCTCACAGAAACGTCCCGATGATATCGGTGCTCCACAGTTTTCGCACACAACACCGGCGTCAATTCCCGAAGAAAACTCAAGTCTCTCTTCCCTTACCCACTGACGTACCTGGCTCTCCTCAACGTCGCAGTTTTCAACCACATCCCTGATAGTTGAATTACGATTATCAAACAGATACTTCTTAACTTCCTGAAACTTCTTTTCAAGTTCTTCGCGGCACTGGGGACAGATTGGCTGACCACCTATATAATTAAACAATCTCCTGCATCTCTTACAATTCTTGACATCCATTAATGTTTCCTCCTAAGAACTTTAATACCACGCCTCAGGTTCCCCTTCCGATGCATAGCGAAACAAAATAAACATTTTGGATGCCAACCCCTTTTAAGCATCTTGCCATAGCATCAACCGTTGCGCCGGTTGTATAAATATCATCTACTATTAAGACTGTCCTATATTTTACATCATTTCTTGTGACATTGAAAGCCTTTTTGAGATTATTTTGACGTGCTGCGGCACTTAATTCTTTTTGAACTGTTGTTGCCTTATTTCTGACTACAAGGGAGTTGCAAACCGGTATGTTAAGTCTTTTCGAAAGCTCATCGGCGATGAGCCCTGCCTGATTATATCCTCTCTTTTTCAGTTTGCTCTTATGTACCGGAACGGGAATAATCACATCTGCATCCCAGCTCCTGATTTTTTCCCCAAGTCTCTCGTCTATGATCCTTCCGTATACTTTGGCAAATTCTCTTTTATGATTATATTTGAACCTGTATATACTCTTACTTGTGATCTCATCATAGACAAGGGCTGCCCTGCCCTCTTTATACTCATGCGTGCATCTTATACAATCACGGCAGTACTCTTCATCTTCTTCAACCGGTTTTCCGCATTTCATGCAGTATGAATCGCCTATATACGGCAGTTTTCGCTCACAATCATTACATATCCCGCCCTTGCCGCCGGATACTATTTCATTGCATACAGGACATATTTTAGGAAATACAAAATCAATCAGTTTCAATACAGTGCTATCTCTTTTATTACTTCATCCAGACTCGTATATCGTTTCATCTCATCGGCATTTTCAACCATTCTTGCAACGGTTTCGCTGCTTCCGACAATTGTTACGCATCCTCTTGCCCGCGTAACCGCGGTATATAAAAGATTACGGTTAAACAGCTGCTTCGGCCCCGACAAAAGCGGCAGCACAACGGCCGGATACTCACTTCCCTGGGATTTATGAATGGTAACCGCATAGGCAAGCTCAAGTTCATCGAGGTTTGAGAAGGGATATCTGACTCTGTGATTTTCTTCGTAGATAACTTCTATTGTTTCGGAAACCTGATCTATCGACTCCACAGTTCCCATATCACCGTTAAATACACCCATTCCCTTATCGGCGACTATTCCGTACATACCGGTCACTTCCCATTCAAGCTGGTAATTGTTACGTATCTGCATGACCTTGTCGCCTTCACGGAAGATTACGCTGCCGAATTGCTTTTCACGTTTTGACGGTGACGAAGGGTTGATATATTTTTGTAATACGGGGTTCAGGTTTTCCACCCCGAGGGGTCCCTTTCGCATAGGCGTCAGTACCTGTACGTCAAAAGGGCGGACATTAACGTATTTAGGCAGTTTTTCATTCACAAGAACAACTATGTTGTTAAGTATCCTGTCTACATCATTTCGCCTTAGCATAAAGAAGTCCCTGCTCTTATTGTCAAGCTCCGGAACAATTCCCGCATTGATCTTATGTGCATTTACGATTATGTCGCTTGCCTCAGACTGTCTGAATATCCTGTCAAGCCTGACAACCTTAAAACACCCCGATGCGATAATATCCTTCAGCACACTTCCGGGACCGACGGAAGGTAGCTGATTGGTATCTCCCACCATGACAAGTCTCGTTCCCGGAACCATTGCACTGAGCAATGCCTTAAAAAGCGGCAGATCAACCATTGACATCTCATCGATTATAACGGCATCCACATCAAGAGGATTGTCCTCATTGTACTCATACGAAAACGAGCTGTCACCCAGTCCGTCAGGAGCCAGTCCCAGGAGCCTTTGTATCGTGGAGCTTTCATATCCGGTCGCCTCAGTCATCCTTTTTGCTGCTCTCCCCGTAGGTGCCGCAAGGACAAAATCATTTCCGGTAAGTCTCAAATACTCTATCAGGGTATTGATTATCGTCGTCTTTCCGGTCCCGGGTCCTCCCGTGATCACACACACTCCGCATGACGCTGCGGCAACTACAGCATCCAACTGCCTGTCCTCAAGAGCAATATCAGGATCTTCCAGACTTTTTATTGTATCCCTTATTCTGTCGGTTGCCCCATCCACAGTAATATCAAGATCCAGAAGCATCCTCGCACAGGCGGCTTCCATATAGTAAAAAGCCGCATGATAAACACGTATTTCACCGTCCCTGCTTTTAATGACGATTTTCTTCTCCATGGCGAGATTGTCTGTCTCGGAATCGATATAATTCCTGTCCGCCTCAAGAAGCGCTTCCGCCTTGCTTATAAGTTCCTCTTTCGGCAGATATATATGTCCTTCCGATACAGCCAGCGAAAGTGTATAGAGTATCCCGCTTCTGATCCGGTACACACTCTCCCTGTCTATTCCGGCCTCCCGCGCAATCTCGTCCGCCGTACGGAATCCGACTCCTTCTATATCTTCGGCAAGTCTGTACGGATTTTCCTCCATTATTTTATATACTTCATTGCCGTACTTTTTGTATATCCTGTTTGCAAGATTATTGGATATCCCAAACCTTTGCAGGAAGAGCATAACCTTCCTGACATCCTGCCTCTCAAGCACAAACGCACCTATCTCCTGAGCTTTCTTAAGAGATATGCCTTTAATCTTTGAGAGCATTTCCGGTTCCTCTTCCATCACGCGGAACGTGTCACTCCCAAATGCATCCACAATCCTTTTTGCAAGCGACGGCCCTATACCCTTTACTGCCCCCGATGAAAGATATCGCAAAACATCGCTCTCATCTTCAGCGGCACATATTTCATATTTCGAAAACGAAAACTGCCTGCCATATGCCGGATGATTAACATATTCTCCCGAAAGCTTCACATTCTCGCCTTCGCTTACGGCATGCAAAGCACCGACACAGGTTATCACGTCTGTGTCGGTGGTAAGTTCGAATACCGTATATCCGTTATCCTTGTTGGAATAAATGATATGTTCGATGTAGCCGGAAATTATTTCCATTAGATCCTACAGCGAATAGTTCCTCTTCATCTGTTCATACAACTGCTGGGCAAGAGTATTACTTCCGCCTCCGCTCTGATTAACAATATCCTTACTGTACTCAGCAATAAGGTTTTCCTTGTAATAGTCGATCAGAGTGTGATTGGCATCTGAATCGTCGGAGGGCACCATCGCTTTCTCCATATTTTTAAAGACCTGTTCATAGAAGTACGCTTCAAACTGTTTGCAGGCATCAAGAAGTTCGTCATCACTGGCCTCTTTGCCCGTTCCCTTAAGCGTTCTTTCCAGATTACTTGATTTTGTTGCGGTTGATGTTAAATAATCACTGTACAGACTTCCTATATCCATACCCGTTACCTCTTAAGATCGTTTGCAACCTGAAGCATTGAATCCGAAGTTGTGATAACTTTCGAATTAAGTTCATATGCACGCTGCGCAATGATAAGATTAACCATTTCGTCTGCAACCTGAACGTTGGATGACTCCAGATATCCCTGTCTGATCTCGGACTTGGTAAGAGCCGCATTCGTTGCCTCGTTAAGCGCAGCACCCGAAGCCTCGGTAGGAAGATACATAGTACCTCCGGTCTTGAACAGACCGCTTGCATTCTGGAACTGGAACATTCCTATCTGCATTCCGGGAATAGGCTGCTGGTTATTGTTAGCATCAGGATATGTGAGCTGTCCGCTGGCATCAACCTGAACCTTGCTTGAAATATAATCTGCGGGAATCGTTATGGGCTGCCCCGTAGTATTGAGAACCGGATAACCATCAGAGGACGTCAGCCACATCTGGTTATTGGGTCCGAGGGCAAAGTGAAAATCACCGTTACGCGTATATACAGTCTGCCCGTTATTGTTAAGAGCAAAGAATCCCTCACCGCTTATGGCAAAGCTTGTGGAACTCTCCGATGCCTGAAATGCACCCTGGGTAAACTCCGACGTTATCGCAGCGTTCCTTACTCCGAGTCCGACCTGCGCGCCTACAGGCTTCTGAATCCCGTTTGCCGTTGTTGTTCTTGTCTGGATCTCCTGATACAGAAGTGATTTAAATTCATTCTGTTCTGTCTTATATCCGACAGTATTAACATTTGCCAGGTTGTTGGCAATGGTATCCACATTAGTCTGCTGTGCGATCATTCCCGACGCACCGCTCCAAAGTGCTCTTACCATAAAATACCCTCCTTATTATACTTTCCCAAGCTGGTTGACTGCGACATCAAGCGTTTCGTTATGCGCCTGTATCATTTTCTGGTTAGTTTCATATGCTCTCTGGTAATTGATCAGATTGACCATTTCCTTAACCGTCTGAACATTGGATGCTTCAAGCATTCCGTTGTATACCGTTGCGGTGGATTCGATAGGCGTTGCACCTTCTACCAGATCGTAATAATTCTCGCCGTATTTCTTCAGGTAATTGTAGTCCTCAAAATCCTGAATCTGGATCGTTGCAACCGCATTACCGTTTTGATATATCGTTCCGTCAAGCCCCATTGTAGGCTTCACTATTGGGTCAAGAATTATATGCTGACCGTTAATATCCAGAACATAATCACCGTTCTTGTTAACAAGTTCCCCTTTTGTGTTAACAATAAAATCACCGGCTCTTGTGTATTTCGTAGACACCTCTCCGTCCTTGCTCGTAAACTCTATAGCAAAGAACCCTTTTCCCGAGATGGCCATGTCGTAGTCATTTCCCGTTGTAATAAAGGAACCTTCCGAATAGTCCGTATACGTCTCGCCGATCTTGACTCCGAGATTCATAGCCCCGAGTCTTCTCGCTGCAAACGGCTCCGATGTATCCTTGATCTTGTAGGCCAATACGTCATAAAATGCTTCCGACGTAGATCCTTCGGCCTTGAACCCCGTAGTTGACGAGTTAGCCAGATTGTTGGCAAGAACATCGACTCTGCGCTGTTCATTGATCATTCCCGTTGCTGATGTATACAGTCCCTTTACCATACTTTACTCCCCATTATCTCTCTGTATTAACTGAAACTGTCGGTATAACCTGCAAGAAACTCAACGTATTTTCCTGTTCCTATAGCAACCGCCGTCATCGGATCTTCCGCCGTCATCGTATTGATACCGGTCTTGTATGCTATCAGATCCTCAAGGCCTCTTAACAGGCTGCCTCCACCCGTAAGGACTATACCTCTTGCGGCAATATCGGCTGCAAGCTCCGGCGGAGTCTTCTCGAGTACCGAATGGATAGCTTCAACAACCTGACCTGTGGTATCTCTTAAGGCTTCCTCGGTCTCTTCCGACGAAACCTTAACTGTTCTCGGAAGACCGGTTACAAGGTTACGTCCCGTAACTTCCAGATATTCTATTTCGGGGCGCTTAAACGCCGTTCCTATCTTGATCTTGATCTCTTCAGCAGTATTGTCACCGATCAGAAGATTGTGTTTCTTCCTCATGTATCTGACAATTGCTTCGTCAAAATCATCCCCTGCAACCTTTATCGATGTTGAAACAACCGCACCGCCAAGTGATATAACAGCTATATCAGTAGTTCCGCCGCCAATATCAACTATCATGTTACCGCAGGGCCTGCCTATATCTATTCCGGCACCTATCGCCGCCGCTATAGGCTCTTCTATGATCTCAACATATCTGGCACCTGCCTGATATGTAGCATCCTCAACCGCCTTCTTCTCAACTTCGGTAACTCCGGAGGGCACGCACACACTGATACGGGGCTTACGGAAGTTCTTCCTGCCTACCGCCTTCTGTATGAAGTATTTGAGCATCTTCTCCGTCGTCGTATAGTCTGAGATGACTCCCTGACGAAGCGGTCTTATGGCAACTATATTGCCCGGCGTACGACCGAGCATCATCCTTGCTTCTTCCCCTATAGCTCTTATCGTATTTGTATCCGTATCAAGCGCTATTACCGAAGGCTCTTTGAGTACAACGCCCCGACCCCTTACATATACCAGCACACTGGCTGTGCCGAGGTCGATTCCTATATCCGAATAAAGCATTTTAATCCCCTTTCACCGCATAATAATGCCTATTATCCGAATAAGTATAACTCAAACCGGGATGATTTTCAATTCCCAAAGTACTATGTAAGTAAACAAAAAGCAGCATAAAACAGGATCGGTTCCATCCGTTTTAAGCTGCATCCTTGCACGTCTACCTTATATATCGGACAATTGACGCAAAACTTTAGTATTATATTCAGTAAATCTTCTGTACAAATGTATATTACCATTAGACTTTTATCGGGAGCGTAATATAATAAGATGTATGATCTGTGCATGCGATTTTACCATCTGATACGGAGAATTATAGAGAAGATATGAGAAAGATTTTGATTTTAGCAGGACGATACCTGCCAGGATACCGTGACGGAGGACCGGTAAGGTCGCTCGTTAACCTGACGGATACCTTCGGTGCGGAATATGATTTTCGGATAATGTGTCTGGACCGGGATCACGGTGATACGGCTCCTTACCCGGATATTGTTACTGACGGATACAACAGTGTAGGCAAGGCAAAGGTCTGGTATACACGGCAGTTTACGAAGGGGGCAGTGGAAAGACTTGCCGAGGACGCGGATGTAGTGTATGTATGCGGACCTTATAATGATTACGCCAGAATTGCCATGAGGTTAAAAAAGTCCGGAAAGATCAAGGCACCGCTTTATATTGCTTCAATGGGATCATTCTCGGCGGAGGCATTCAAGATAAAGGGCTTTAAGAAAGGCCTGTATATCAGGTATATGAAGCTTGCCGGGATGTTTGACGATGTGACATGGTCGGTTACTTCCGAAAGAGAGGAAGACGAGCTTAAGGCTATTGTCGGCGCCGGCAGCCGGTGTGTGATTGCAGCGGACCTTCCGAGACGCGGTGTCACAAAACATACCACCCAAAAGGTGCCTTATGAACTCAGACTTGTTTTTTTGTCTCGTATCTCAAGAAAGAAGAATCTTGCGGCAATACCGCAGATATTGGAACAATCAACCGATGAACACCCGATAATGCTTGACATATACGGAACCGGAGAGGATATGGATTATCTTCATGAGTGCATGTATAAGCTTGATGACCTGAAGAAGAGCCACCCCTATTTTAAATGGGAGTACAAAGGAGAAGCCGCCAGCGAAAAAGTTCCCGATATATTTGCACAGTATGATGCTTTTTTATTTCCGACCCTTGGAGAAAACTACGGCCATGTCATAGCGGAGAGCCTGTCTTCCGGATGTATTCCGGTAATCAGCGATACTACACCGTGGATGGATCTTGACGAAAAGGGATGCGGATATGTGTGCCCTTATGACGATCCGTCGGCCTTTGCCGAGGCTGTTGATGAACTTGTAAGCATGAGCGAGGAAGAAATTGAAATAATGCGCATCAACTGCTATTCATATATCGGTTCTGTGGATGAGAATTCGGTTAAGAATTCGGGATACCGTAAGATATTCGGGTAAGCAAAGTGGCGTAGATAAATGAGTGCATTTCTTAAATGCAGTTGTTATAATATAGGGGCAGCTAGTAATAAGCAACAGACAGGAGGAGGTTTATATGGCAGTTAATCGATTCGTTTTAAACGGAGTATCCTACCACGGACACGGAGCTATCAATGAGATTCCCGGGATCATTCAGTCGAAGGGACTTAAGAAAGCGTTTGTCGCATCGGATCCGGACCTTGTAAAGTTTGGGGTTACAGCCAAGGTTACCGATCTTTTGGACAAAAACAACATCCCTTATACGCTGTATTCGGATATCAAGCCCAACCCGACGATAGAAAATGTTCAGAACGGTGTTGCGGCTTACAAAGAGTCCGGAGCTGATTTTATGATTACCATAGGTGGCGGATCTTCAATGGATACGGGTAAGGGAATCGGTGTTATTATCAACAATCCCGAGTTTGCTGATGTTCGCTCGCTTGAGGGTGTTGCGCCTACCAAGAAAAGGACTGTATTTACGATAGCTGTTCCCACAACAGGCGGAACAGGCGCGGAATCAACGATCAACTATGTTATTACCGATGTCGAGAAGAAACGTAAATTCGTATGTGTTGACCCTAATGATATCCCCGACGTTGCGGTCGTAGATCCCGATATGATGAGTTCAATGCCCAAGGGACTTACTGCTTCTACCGGCATGGATGCTCTCACGCACGCGATCGAAGGTTATACAACGGCTGCTGCATGGGAACTTTCGGATACGCTGAATCTGGAAGCTATCAAGCTTATCGGGGCAAATCTTAGAAAAGCTGTTGATAACGATCCGGACGGGCGCGAAGGAATGGCCCTTGCACAGTATGTTACAGCAATGGCATATTCGAATGTGGGGCTTGGTATTGCACATTCGATGGCTCATACACTCGGAGCGGTTTATGATACACCTCATGGAGTTGCATGTGCGATGATGCTTCCGATAGTAATGGAATTCAATGCCGAATGTACAGGTGATAAGTTTAAGTATATTGCGGAGGCTCTCGGTGTTGATACAACCGGAATGGATCAGAGTACATACCGCAAGGCTGCAGTGGATGCCGTAAGACAGCTGTCGGTCGATGTCGGAATTCCTACAAAGCTTGAGAAGTTAAAAGAAGAAGATCTTGACTTCCTGTGCGAGTCGGCAGCTGCCGATGCATGTGCACCCGGAAATCCGAGACCCGCTTCGCTTGACGAGTTCCGTGAAATGTTTAAGAAACTGATGTGATCATAACGGAAATATCGAACAGTAAATCGCAAAAACCGGTCATTTTGGCCGGTTTTTGCTACTGTGATATTGCTGTTTGGTATATATGAAGGAAGGACAATGATTGATAACAACCGGATATTTCATATAGATGATCTTGAGGATGAGAGGGTAACGCTTTACGCCTCTTATAATGAGCCTCAGCTCCTGCATTATAATGAGCCTGACAGAGGAATATTCATTGCTGAGACTCCGAAAGTGATAGACAGAGCAATCGCATATGGGGCAAAACCTTTGTCTTTTTTTGCCGAGACGGGTGCGCTGCGAAGTGAGGCCGTGCAGAGCGTAATCATCAAAACAGATGAAAGTGTTCCGGTATTTGAAGCGGAGCTTTCCGTGATCAACAAAATAACAGGTTTTAACCTTACAAGAGGCCTGCTTGCAGTATTTGAAAGGCCATATCTCCCGAAGGCGAACAGCATACTTGGAGATTGCAGAAGAGTTGTTGTACTTGAGGATATCGTCAATCCTACAAATGTGGGGGCAATATTTCGGTCGGCAGCGGCTCTCGGAATGGAAGCGGTACTGCTTACAAGCGGTAGCAGTGACCCATTTTACCGAAGATCCGCAAGAGTCTCAATGGGGACCGTATTTATGATTCCATGGACATATTTGCCGAAAGAATCCTGTACTGCTGATATTCTGCACGAAAACGGTTTTACCGTTATCTCCATGGAGACCGGAGAGGATTCCGTATCGCTTAATGATCCCGCTCTTCGAACATATGAGAAAACGGCGGTGATCTTCGGTGCGGAAGGAGCCGGAATCAGCAAAGAGACTCTTGAAAAGAGCGATATGATCGTGAGTATCCCGATGCAAAATGATGTGGATTCACTAAATGTTGCAGCAGCATCAGCCGTTACGTTCTGGGAACTGTGCAGATGATTTTCTCCCAAATGAAGAGATTAAGCAGTTTTTAATGAAACATTAATTATTATATTTCACAGTAATATGATATATTATACTCAGTTTTAGTTTAATAAGATTATGGAGGTAAGATCATGGAATCACGTAAAGATAAAACAGCAGCGGGGTTATTGGGAATATTTCTCGGAGGCCTGGGAATACACAAATTCTATCTAAACTATACAAAAGAGGGCGTTATCATGCTGCTTGTGTCCCTGCTTACATGCGGTGTTGGTGCTACAGTCATGGGAATAATAGGATTCATCGAAGGGATACTCTATCTGACCAAGACCGATGAAGAGTTCCAGTACACCTATGTAGATGGTTATAAAGGGTGGTTTTAGTTTGCGATTAAATATTTCCTGCTTGTTATTCCCACGGCTCATCACATTTGTAATGCGCCGTGGACTTTTTTATCATGACCAAAAGTTCCAATAATTTGCCTTATGAGAAGGTCGG
>DGUG01000039.1 GCA_002394535.1 Lachnospiraceae bacterium UBA4316 | reverse complement strand
GAGAAGATGGGCGTTGCCATAGACAGGCACATGATGATAAACACCATGCCTGTGGGACACAAGCAGTTTACGGAAATTGCAAGGGAGCTATCCAAAGAGCAGCTACGGCTCCTGATACTCGATGAGCCTACGGCTGTCCTTACGGAAAAAGAAGCTGAGGCACTTCTTGACAGCATCCGCGGCATGTCCGAGCGTGGAATATCAGTCATTTTCATTACACATAGATTACAGGAAATATTATCGGTATGTAATACGGTTGCGGTAATGCGTGACGGCGTTCTAGTGGAGTGCGAGAAGGCAGAAAACATGACCGTCGCATCCATTACCAAGAGCATGGTGGGGCGCAGCGTCGAAGGCCGCACTAACGAGGGGGCAAGAACGATCCCGGAAGATGCTCCTACGGTTCTGAAGATAGACAGGCTCTGGGTGGATATGCCGGGAGAGACGGTAAGAAACGTATCTCTTGAAGTCAAAAAGGGCGAGATACTCGGTATTGGCGGACTTGCCGGACAGGGCAAGCTCGGAATTCCCAACGGGATCATGGGACTGTATGAAGCAGGCGGAAAGGTCGAGTTTGAAGGGAAAATCATCCCCCTCAACAACCCCCGTGCATGCCTTGATTCCTCCTTCGCATTCGTCTCCGAGGACAGGCGGGGAGTAGGTTTGCTGCTTGACGAATCGTTAGAGTGGAATGTGGCATTTCCGGCAATGCAGATACAGAATAAGTTTCTGAAGAAATATCTCGGAGGACTGATCAAATGGAGAGATGAAAAGGCTATCCGAGAAGTTACCGAGAAATATATAGATGAGCTTAAGATAAAGTGTACGGGTACAAAGCAGAATGCAAGAGAGCTTTCCGGGGGAAACCAGCAGAAGGTATGTCTTGCCAAGGCCTTTGCCTTGGAGCCACAGCTCCTGTTTGTATCCGAGCCTACAAGAGGAATAGATGTAGGTGCCAAGGCACTTGTCCTTGATGCGCTCAGAAAGTTTAATGCCGAGTCGGGTGTTACCGTTGTAATGGTTTCATCGGAGCTTGAAGAGCTGCGTTCAACCTGCGATCGTATAGCGATCGTATCCGGCGGACGTATTTCGGGAATACTGCCGGCAAATTCTTCTGTCGAGGACTTCGGAGAGCTGATGCTCAAGGACGTCATTTAATGTGTTGGTTGCAGATTAAGATTGAAAGGTACACATTTATGAAAGACAAAATTACAGATTCCCTCAAAGAATTCGGTCTGCCAAGACTGATAATTACGGGATTTTTGCTTCTGCTTCTGATCCTGGCTCCCTTTGTGGGGGCGGATCTTCCCACGCAGATATCAAATATTATCAACCGGTTTTCATGGAACGGGGTACTGGTGCTTGCCATGGTTCCTATGGTACATTCGGGCTGCGGCCTTAACTTCGGACTGCCGCTCGGAATAATATCGGGATTGCTTGGGGCAACAATCTCCATAGAACTGGGATTTACCGGGGCGGCATCCTTTGTGGTGGCAATTCTTGTGGCAACGCCATTTGCTCTTGTATTCGGCGCTCTTTACGGATGGCTTCTTAACAAGATAAAGGGCGGCGAGATGATGATCGCAACCTATGTGGGTTTCTCGTCGGTATCCCTTATGTGTATGATGTGGCTGGTGCTTCCTTATCACAGCCCCAATATGGTATGGGGACTGTCGGGAAAGGGACTTCGTACAACGATTTCCCTTGAAGGATATTTTGACCAGGCACTTGCACATATTCTGCAGATAAATATGGGAAATATCTCGATACCTACAGGAACACTTCTGTTCTTTGCTCTTCTTGCGTTTGCCATCTGGGCATTCCTTCATACGAAGACCGGAACAGCAATGACGGCAGTGGGTTCCAACCCAGAATTTGCAAGGGCAGCGGGCATAAATGTTGATAAGATAAGGATGCTCTCAGTAGTTATGTCAACCTGGCTTGCAGCTATCGGAATTCTTGTATACGAGCAGGGCTTCGGATTCATACAGCTGTATATGGCACCCTTCTATATGGCACTTCCCGCGGTTTCAGCTATCCTCATCGGAGGAGCGTCTGTCAACAAGGCAAGCATAATGAACGTGATCATCGGAACGATACTGTTTCAGGGAATCGTTACGATGACACCTACCGTAATGAATAATATGATACATATGGATATGTCGGAGATCATCAGGATCATCGCTTCCATGGGAATGATACTCTTTGCACTTACTAGAAAAACGGAGGCCGCAAAACGATGAAAAATAAGAAAAAGTTTGATTTCAGACAGGCTTCCGTACCTGTCATGTTCATAATCATCTGTGCGATATGTATCCCGCTTTCGGGATTGTCGCCGAAGATGCTGATAAACGAGATCGTCACAAGAATGGGACGTAATTCCTTTCTGATACTGAGTCTTCTCATCCCGATTATGGCTGGAATGGGACTTAACTTCGGAATGACGCTGGGTGCCATGGCAGCGGAGATCGCGCTTATTCTCGTGTGCGACTGGCAAATAGTAAGTGTTCCGGGGATGATTTTGGCTGCGATAATATCGGTGCCCATATCGGTGCTTCTCGGGATCTTCTGCGGTAACATACTTAACCGCGCCAAGGGCCGGGAGATGATAACCAGTTATATCATGTCCTTTTTCGTAAACGGTATATACCAGCTGATAGTGCTATACCTTATGGGTAAGGTAATTCCCATCAAACACTCATCCATCAAGCTTCCGAGAGGGTATGGCATCCGTAATACGGTGTCGCTCCTGTCGATGCGCCAGAAACTTGACAATATGCTGGCAATCAACATTGCCGGGGTCAAAATCCCGGTGCTGACCTTTATAATAATCGCCGTAATGTGCCTTATCATAGTGTGGTTTCGTAAGACCAAGCTCGGACAGGACATGAGGGCGGTAGGTCAGGATATGGAAGTCGCAAGGGATGCGGGAATCGACGTTGAGAAAACAAGGATCATATCTATAGTGATCTCCACGGTTCTTGCCGGACTCGGAATGATCATCTACCTTCAGAACATGGGTAACATCGCCACATACACGGCTCACAGCCAGATAGGTATGTTCTGTATCGCAGCGCTTCTGGTCGGAGGGGCATCGGTAGACAAGGCGTCTATCGGCAATGTGTTCCTCGGGGTTGTGCTGTTCCATACAATGTTCATCGTGGCTCCCCGTGCAGGTGCATATATTACGGGGGATTCCATGATCGGTGAATACTTCCGTGTATTTGTATCATATGCGGTTATAACGGTTGCGCTCATAATGTATGAGACGAACAAACGCAAGGCAAAGAGTGCTGCATCAATGGAACTTGCGGCAGCCCAGGATTCAGAAGAGAGCAAGAAGGGCGCGGATTGATCCGGGAAGTTGATCGATGCGCAAGAGAGGTTTATATAATGAATAAAAAGAGACAGTTGATATTCCGATGTGCGGCAATCCTGCTGGTTATCGCACTGGCGGCTGTAATGTTTGTCATAGGCCGCGGACATACCATTTATTTTGATAACAAAGCCTGTGAATACGGCGGGAAGAGTTATGATGCGTATTATAAGGTGACCGTTATCAAGGACAGGGAAAAGGTTGCCAAGCTTGCTGAGGACGAGAGAGGCATTGCAGATCTTATGGGTCAAAAGCTCACTGTCACACTTGAGATAACCGACAAGAAGGGGGAGGAGTCACACTCCCACAAGGTAAGCATGCCGATTCCGTATTCTATGGACGGAGTTGTCATTAATGTTCCCCTTCTTATGGCGGGACAGAGTGCGGATGCTTATATGTCGGAGTTTGTTCCCATTGCGGCTCCCGAAGAGGATGAAGAAGAGGAAGTTGTCATTGACGAATTCGAGATGACGGATGATGTGTGATCTATGATTTTATATTTTTCCGCAACCGGCAATACGGAGTACATTGCCGGGAAAATAGCAGAATATATCGGAGATGATACACTTAATCTTCTCGAGCGGATCAAGGCCGGAGACTTCTCGGAGATTCATTCCGACAGGCCGTTTGTTATCTGCTCGCCCATCCATGTGTGTGAGATGCCCATATTTTTTGCCGATTATATAAAGCGGGTTAAACTTACCGGCAATCCTGACGTGTATTTCGTATTTACAAGCGGGGGATATGCCGGTGTTGCTTCTTCTATAGCGCGCAGAATAGTAAGGAGCAAGGGAATGAACTATATGGGGCGTGCTGAATTTACGATGCCCAGAAACTATCCTGTCAGCAGACATTATCCGCTGCTTGGAGAAGAAGAGTGCAGACGCAGAGTCGAAGAGAGTCAAAAACGCATTCCGGAAATTGCCGGATGTATCAAAGACGGAAAATGGCTGCAGGCAAGGCATGTCACGTTTTTTGAGAAAATCATTACATATCCGTTTACTCCCCTTTGGGCAAAGTTCAAGCATACGGCAAAGCCTTTTTACGCAACCGACAAGTGTATAGGGTGCGGCAAATGCGAGAGGCTGTGTCCCGTAAACAGTATCACTATGGTGGACAACAGGCCAAGGTGGGCTGATAAATGCGCTCACTGCATGTCCTGCATCGGCAACTGCCCGGTAGGGGCCATCGGATACGGAGATGTGGTTGAACCGGGGGAGAGATACAGATTTGAAAAAAATCATTGACAGAAAAAACACTTTAGTGTAATAATAGTTTAAACCGTTGAAGGAGAGTGAGTAACTCCCGACAACCTCTTTGAATACATGAGAGAGCCGCTGACGGTGAGATGGCGGCAAAGAGGCCGGGTGCGAATGGACTCCTGAGGGCAAGCTGAACTTACAGTATGCGAGCCGGAGTATAATCCTCCGTTACCAAAGATTGGCGTATGATAGTACGCACGAGAGGGTACGAAAGTACCAAGCCGGGTGGCACCGCAGGATCAGAGCAAATATCCTGTCCCAGCAGAGTAGTTGGGACGGGATTTTTTTGTCAGAAAGGAGCTACAGATGATCAAAGAGGCAATCGTAAAAATCGTAGGAAAAGAGGATCTTACTTACGATGAAGCTTATGGGGTAATGAACGAGATAATGAGCGGCGAGACCACGCCGACTCAGAATGCGGCGTTTCTTGCGGCACTCTCAACGAAGAGTGCAAGGGCGGAGACAACCGATGAGATCGCAGGCTGCGCGGCTGCCATGCGGGATCATGCAACCCGGGTAGATACGGGTATGGATGTGTTCGAAATAGTAGGAACAGGCGGAGACAATGCTCACAGCTTCAATATTTCGACTACAAGCGCACTTGTTGCGGCAGCAGGCGGAATGAAGGTTGCCAAACACGGAAACAGAGCTGCCTCCTCAAAGTGCGGAACAGCGGACTGTCTGGAAGCACTGGGTGTGAACATTTCCCAGAGCCCCGACAGATGTATAGAACTGTTAAACGAAGTGGGCATATGCTTCTTCTTTGCCCAGAAGTATCATTCCTCAATGAAATACGTAGGTCCTATCAGGAAGGAACTGGGCTTTAGGACCGTGTTTAACATTCTCGGACCTCTTACCAATCCGGCAAGCCCCTCGATGCAGCTTCTGGGGGTATATGATGATTACCTTGTGGAGCCCCTTGCTCAGGTACTTGTTAATCTCGGAGTAAAGCGGGGAATGGTGGTATACGGTATGGACAAGCTTGATGAGATTTCACTGTCATCCCCTACAAAAGTATGCGAGATCAAGGACGGATGGTACAAAACATTTATGATCACTCCCGAGGATTTCGGATTCAGGACGTGTGACAAATCCGAGCTTGTAGGCGGAACTCCCGAGGAAAATGCAGCGATAACGCTGGGAATACTAAAGGGCGAGCCAAGCGCCAAAAGGGATGCGGTTCTGTTAAATGCAGGTGCTTCGCTCTATATAGGAGGCAAGGCCGAATCATTCAAAGCCGGCGTGGAGCTTGCAAAAGAGCTTATAGATTCGGGCAAGGCTCTTGAGGTTCTTCATAAGTTTATTGAAGTCAGCAACCGCCCGGACGGAGACGGATTCTGAGTAGCAGAGCCCTCAGACAGTAAGGAGACGAAAATCATGAGCCGGACAAATACAATTCTCGACGAACTTGCCGAACATGCTATGGCACGGGTTGGGGTGGCAAAATGCCGGATATCCTTGCAGGATATGAAAACGATGGCACTTAATATGCCAAAGGGTAACTTTGAGTTCGAAAAGGCACTTTCGAAGGAAGGGTTATCGTTTATTCTCGAGTGCAAGAAGGCTTCCCCGTCAAAAGGTCTGATAGCGGATGATTTTCCCTATGTGGATATTGCAAAGGATTATGAGAAGGCCGGTGCTGACTGCATATCGGTTCTCACCGAGCCGAAGTGGTTTCTCGGAAGTAATGAATATCTGAAGGAAATTGCGGCTGCCGTGTCGATTCCGTGTCTTCGCAAGGATTTTACCGTGGATGAGTACATGATATATGAGGCCGGAACCCTCGGAGCGGGGGCGGTGCTTCTGATAGCCGCCATTTTGTCAGCCGGACAGATAGAAGAGTATCTTGGTATATGCAATGAGCTTGGGATAAGCGCCATCGTGGAGTGCCATGATGCGGATGAGATTATGACGGCGGTTGATACAGGGGCAAAAATCATCGGAGTCAATAACCGGAATCTCCATGATTTTAGCGTGGATAATTCCAACAGCACAAGGCTTCGGGATCTGGTGCCGGCGGATAGGATATTTGTGTCGGAGAGCGGGATAAGGACGCCTGAGGATGTTGCGGCGGTTCGAAGAGCCGGTGCGGATGCGGTGCTTATCGGAGAGACGGTTATG
>DGUG01000167.1 GCA_002394535.1 Lachnospiraceae bacterium UBA4316 | reverse complement strand
AATTCTCTTATCTTGTCATCTGTCTGCCATATGGACGAAAGGCAGGTGGTCTCCGTGGTCATAACGTCCACTCCGATACGAAAATCAGCACTAAGCGTTTCCACTCCGGGACCGACAAATTCCATGACCTTATTCTTGACATAGCCGTTATCAAACACAGCACCGATAATAGCGAGAGCTACGTCCTGAGGACCTACTCCGGGCTTTGGCTCTCCTGTCATATACACCGCAACGACTTCGGGACGGTTGATGTCATAAGTGCGCCCCAAAAGTTGTTTAACGAGCTCGGGACCGCCTTCACCCATAGCCATGGTTCCGAGTGCTCCGTATCTTGTATGGGAGTCAGATCCCAGTATCATCTTGCCGCCGCCTGCAAGCATTTCACGGGCAAACTGATGAATCACCGCCTGATGAGGAGGAACATATACACCGCCGTATTTCTTGGCACAGGTCAGTCCGAACATGTGATCATCCTCATTTATCGTTCCTCCTACTGCGCACAGACTGTTGTGACAGTTGGTCAAAACGTAGGGAATAGGGAATTTCTCAAGTCCTGACGCACGGGCAGTCTGGATTATTCCCACATATGTAATATCGTGGGATGTAAGCTTATCGAATTTGATCCGTAGCTTCTCCATATCATCCGACGTATTGTGTTCAGACAAAATCCTGTATGCTATTGTGCTCTTGGATGCCTCTTCTTTGGAAAAACCGGCACTTTGAAACGATCCGTCCCTGTCGGACACAATCTGCTCCCCGCCAATAAGAAACACTCCTTCATCATGCAATTTGATCATCAAGTCAACCTCCGAAAAAATACGGGGACTATCGCTAGTCCCCGTGTAAAATCATTTATCTTTACGATAGCCGGATCAGAAATCGAAGTACATATCAAATGAATCGTTAACTTCACCGTTAATAACGCTGTAAACCTTCTGCTCAGCAACATTTACATAGATATCAATGCTCTTGATGTCAGCAACCTTGATTCCGAGATCGTATTTAGCACGATCCTTTGCTGTCTTAAGATACTGTTTGAAGAGTGCATCTGCTGATACATTCTTTGTATCGTTAAGTGCAAATACCGCATTTGTCTTAACAACTGTCTTCTTTGCTGCCTTCTTAGCAGGTGCCTTTTTAGCGGGTGCTGCCTTCTTAGCAGGTGCTGCCTTCTTTGCAGGTGCTGCTTTCTTTGCAGGTGCTGCCTTCTTTGCAGGTGCTGCCTTTTTAGCAGGTGCTGCCTTCTTTGCAGGTGCTGCTTTCTTTGCAGGTGCTGCTTTCTTTGCGGGTGCCTTCTTTGCAGGTGCTGCCTTCTTTTCAGGTGCTGCTGCTTTCTGCTCAGCTACAGCTGCCTTGATAGCCTCTTTAGCCTTTTCGGGCTCCGTAACAACAGCCTTTTTAACTGTTACAGTAGGTTTCTTAACGTCTGCCATGATAATAATTCTCCTTTCAAGCTTCCTTTATCATCATAAAACACTTTAAAATTAAGCAAAATCGTTACGTGCAATAAGAAATATATCGCAGTTATGCGGTTTTGTCAACTTTTTGCATATTTTTGTGAATAATTACCACAAATCTGTATATTATTCAGATAAATTATGCAACTTAACAAAAGAATTACGCACGAATACTGTATCCGAGGCTCTTGCCATCATTCACAAACATCTGAACCGTCTCAAGAGAAAGTTGTGAAAGATCTTTTCCGAAATTGGGAAGTTTAGCCAGAATCGCATTAGTGACTGTTATGATATCCGTCCCCGACTCCTGTGCCTGAATGATATTGTACACTTCCCTGCAGCTGGCCCACAGTGTAAGTGTTCCCGGCTTTTTCGATGCAATCTCCTTTGCCCTCTTCATCATAGGTACCGCATCGACACCCGTATCCATTATTCTTCCGGCAAATACCGAAACAATGTTTTCGGTCCCTTCGGCAAACGCATCTACAGTCTGCTCGATCTGCTCCATCGTAAGTATTGCCGTAACATTGAGCTTCAGTCCCTCGGCGGACAGCTTCCTGATCAGAGGAATACTTGACTCGCCCTTTGAATTCGTAATCGGGATCTTAACAAACACATTCTTTCCGAGTCCGCAGATAATCCTGGCTTCCTCTTCCATCCCGGGAAAATCATCCGCAAAGACCTCAAGTGAAAGCGGCAGATCCGGTATTTCCCTGACACATTCCTTTGCAAAAGTAACGTAATCCTTTACTCCGGCTTTCTTCATAAGTGTCGGATTTGTTGTAAATCCCTTTACAATACCTTTATTGTATTCTTCCTTCATTCCTTCGATATCCGCTCCGTCAGCGTATATCGTTATGGTAAGATCATTAACATTCATATTATTCCCCCTCATTTACCAAAGCGTTTACCATCAGATGCCATACAACTCCCTGCCACCCTTCTGCATGGGGAGTTATCCTTTTATCATCCACAACCGGTATAAGAACACAGGCATCGCTGACCTGCTTTGAATATCCGCCGTTTCTAGAAACTATGGAAATGATTTTTGAGCCGCGCTCTTTGGCAAGCTTAAGCGCATTTACAATGTTAAGTGATGTCGTCTCGCTTCCGCCGCCGACTGAGAATACCATAACGGAATCCTTCCCGTTCAAATGGCTGCACTTCAGCCACTCCGTAAAGGTTGTCTCCCAGCCTTCGTCATTGGTCCTTGCCGTCAGTTCCGATACATTATCGGTAGGCGCATATGTCTCAATCCCGCCGATTTTCCTGAAATCATTGACCGCATGTGAAGCATTTGCTGCACTTCCGCCGACTCCGAGAATAAACAGTCTTCCTTCATTCTTCTTCGTTTCACGAAGGATTGCAATACCCTTTTCGATCTCTTCCTGAGATACCATCTGTGCTATCTGCACGGTTTCCTCAAGGTATTGCTTAATGTAATCTTTTGTCATAATTGTTCCCTCCTTTTCCCATACTGCTTATTTCCAAACAATTAGACTATTGTGAACCCTATCGGGTAATCACCTTTATTATGGCACTATATGTGCGGCATCAAACAGATCTTTTGCTATATACGTCGGAGAAATATCTCCGAGTTTTTTACACAGATCGCATTTCAGATCTCCGATAAAGATTGTCATCAATCCCACACTGGATCCGGCTACAACATCCGAGCACGAATCTCCTATCATAAACGAGCCCTTCATGTCTATTGAATACTTTCTCATCGCTCTGTATATGAGTCCGGGCTCAGGTTTTCTGCAATTGCACTTCTTTATCAGGAACTTTTCCTTCGTAAGCCCAAGCTCTTTCGGATAATGGGGACACATAAACAGATCGTCGATATCAACCCCCTCTCTCGCAAGGGCGTCGATCATAAATGTATTAATATCATAAAGGGTCTTAAGATCCGTTTTACCCTTCGCCGCTCCGGGCTGATTCGTCACAATAAAAATGTAATATCCCTTTTCCTTAAATATCCGAAGTGCCGTGGCAACATCCGGAAGGAAGTTAAACTGGGACACCTTCATAGGGCTGTCAAGCTGTTCTATGTCGTCATTCCATACAATTTCATTGATCACCCCGTCCCGGTCAACAAATACCGCCGGATGATTTTCCGAAAATCGTTTTGTGACATATCCGGAAAACTCAGCAAGCGACTCCGGACTTCCTATCTCGTAAAACCGCTTCGTCACTACCTGCGCCGTCATTTCGCCCTTAACCGACAGGTCATGCTGAATTTCGGCAATATCAAAAGCCTCATCTTCGTCGTATGCGGCAAACAGCGATTTTTCGTACATACAGACACCGTAATCAATATAATCCATATCAGATGTGGCATTTTTCTTGTCATAAAGCACAAGCTTTCCGCCATCCATAACAACATTGCTCTTATCAAACCGGTTGTTATTGCGAAGGACGCTCATTAGAGCCCGTGCTCCCGCTTCCTTACCCTTTTGATATCGATACAGCGTCTCTGCATAATCTATATCCATAAAGGAATCGCCGTAAATAAGGAGAAAATCATCCTCGAGAAGATCAAGAGCCCGTCTTACCGCTCCACCAGTTCCGAGAAGCTTTTCTCCGTCATAGCTGTAACTTATTGATATATCACGGCTACTGCCGTCCCTGTAATATTCCTCGATCATATCGGCCCTGTATCCGATAAGAAACAGAAATTTCTTAAATCCCCATGCTGTAAGAAGATCAAGCTGGTAATCAAAGAACGGCTTGCCGCATACTTCGACAAGTGACTTCGGACATTCTTTTGTATAGTCTTTCAGTCTGGTACCAAGTCCTCCCATCAGTACCACAACCTGAACATCTGCGGGACTTGTCATAGAACCCTTGAGCCTTCCTTTTCAAACCTGAATCTTACTTCGCTCATTCCGGTATTTCTCATGGCATCGCGAAGTCTAACTTTATCCTTGACGTAAAACATCAGGAATCCTCCGCCGCCTGCGCCGATCATCTTACCTCCCTGGGCACCGTTTGCAAGCGCAAGACTATACCACTCGTCAATCTGAGGATTACTCATTCCTCCGGAGCGTTTTTTCTTGTATTCCCAATGTGTGTTCATGATATCGGCAAATGTATCAAGATCGCCTTTTTCAAGCGCTTCTTTGCTCTGATATCCCAGATCCTTAACAAAGTCAAGGTTTTTGAGCATATCTTCGTTGTGTTCCTTGCTCTTATCGTTCTGCTCCTTTAGTATATTACCCGCCGAACGCGAAAATCCCGTAAAATATAGTATCAGATTATCCTCAAGGTTATACAGTGTCTCATCAGATATCCTTAACGGATCTACCCATACATATCCGTCCCTGTGGAAGTTCATGCATGTGATACCTCCATAGCTTGCTATATACTGATCCTGCTTACCGATAGGCTCCTTGAGTCTGTTCATTTCTATTTCGCAAGCTTCCTCGGCAAGAGTCCTGGTGGAAACAATATTTCCCTGCATCGTATGAAGCGCCCTAAGAAGCGCTGTTGTGAACGAACTTGAAGAGCCGAGTCCCGTTCCTGCCGGTATATCAGCCATCGAGCAAAGTTCAAGGCATGGCTTCTTCCAATCAAGAAGCCTGAGTGCTTCACGGATTATGGGGTGTTGTATCTCATCTATTTCCTCACACTTTTCAAATTTGGAATACTTGAGAAAGTACCCCTTTTCAAAGGTTTCATGAAGTGTAATATAGACATACTTATCTATGGCAGCAGATATAAGAAACCCTTCTCTTTCCTCATAATATGAGGGAAGGTCCGTTCCTCCTCCGCCAAGTGTTATTCGTAATGGACTTCTTGCTATGATCATTTATCTGTCTCCCGAAAATAACGCCATTTAATCCCTTGCAGCAAATACCCATGGATTTGCCTGAAGATATTCTACCGTTTTAATAACTCCCTCTTCGATGGTTGCCTTTGGTTTCCAGCCGAGCGATCTCACTTTTGATGTATCGAGATATATGAAAGGATTATCTCCTATCCATCCGCGCTCCCCGCCTTCATACGTAAACTCCGGTGTTACGCCGAGCTTTTTGCATATAAATCTTACCGAATCATTTACCTCTACGTATTCGTCCGTTCCGAGATTGTAGATATTTACCTTATCTTTCGCATTCCTTATAACCGTAAGGATTGCTTCCATACAGTCTTTGACGTACAGGTATGATTTTTTCTGGTGCCCGTCTCCAAGGATATGAAGTTTTGTGGGATCTTCGGAAAGTTTTCTGCAGAAATCAAACACGTGTCCGTGGGTATATCGCTCTCCGAGTATTGATACGAATCTGAATATATATGCCGTGTATCCGAACCCTTCAGCATAAGCAGCCAGGAGACCTTCGCAGGCAAGCTTCGATGCGCCGTACAACGATGTCTGTATAGGAAACGGAGCATTCTCCGGAGTCGGAATGACCTCGGCTTCTCCGTATACCGAACCTGTCGAAGAAAATCCAATCCTCTTAATTCCATTTGCCCTCATCGCTTCAAGAACGTTGTATGTAGCGATGGTATTCTGCTCAAGATCCTTCCTCGGATGCTCGCATCCCATCCTGACATCGGCATTTGCCGCAAAATGAAATACAAATTCACAGCCCTTCATTGCTTCCGTAAGCGCTGCAAGATCAAGAGTGTCTCCCTCGATCAATGTAAACCTGTCATTTTTTTGTGCATCTTCCAAAAACTCATGCCTTCCGGTGGAGAAATTGTCATATACAACTACTTCGTTTTCCGGCTCAGCAAGCAGCCTGTCCACCATATTCGAGCCGATAAAACCGGCTCCGCCCGTGATGAAATATTTCATATCGGTTTCCCCCTATCTACATATCATATTCTACTTCTTCTTCAACATCACTCTTGAAGCTGTTGGCATCACGATTATATTTTTCCTTGTCATACTGCAGATATCCGATCTTAACTTCGGTTCTGATCTGCTTATCTGATATACCCTCGAACCATTTCGGGTCCGAAAGCTTATCCCTAAGTCTCTTCTCAACTATCTTATTACCTTCCCTGTCACAGGTAAGAATAATACCGAAGCCTCCGTTCTCGTCGATCGAATAAACCCTGTCTTCTAAGCGGACAGTGTCGACGATAAGAAGCGAAAGCTGCTTGACCACCTTTTCGTATTGGGAAGGTTTGAGAACTTTCTTCATTTCCGCAGGATATCGGAGCCTTAAGATCATAAAAGAAATGGGGCTGTCATTTCTCTCTGCATATGATATCTGAGTTTGGAAATCCATAAACAGACTTCTGAGATTATATAACCCCGTGACAGGATCTATCATAACAAGATCGTCGATCTGTTTTTTCAGAATAGCGTTTTCAAGAACAAGCGGTGAATACAGCTTAATATACAAAGCAATTCCGGCCACACACATTGCGGGCAACAGTATCCACAAGAAAGATATGGTAGGAAAGTCATTCTGAAGTGCAGTAATCGAGTAAATCTTAAGCCCGGCAAATACTACCGTTGCCACAGCAGCCACTATAATACCCACCATAAGATACCCGGCGGCCGTAATAACAACCGAAAGAGCAAGTACACAAGTCAGAATGATGTTCTCCGTAAAATACTCGCTACCTGTAGAATCAGTGACTACAACCGCAAGGATAAACGACAGCAGCATTAATCCGAGGCCTATATACGAAAGGATCCTTCCGTCACCGGATCCGGCTGATTTCTTTTTTTCTTCGTCCATGACAAACTCCAATCGGTCAGATTACTAAATATTCTACCATTTTATTGCTGTTTGGTCAAAGAATACACGATATGTCTTCCGCCTTTTATCTCAGCCCAGCCGCTCCTCTTAAATCCGATACTTTCGAGCAAGCCAGTGCTTGCCTTGTTCTGTTCTTTTGAAAATGCCGTAAAATCATGCACGTCAAGTTCTTCTTCTGCGTATTCGATTATAGCTTTTACCGCTTCTTTGGCATATCCTTGACCTCTGTACGGTTTCCCCAATATATACCCGATCTCCAGCCCATCATAGCCTTCTCTTGCAGATAATCCCGCTCTTCCTATTAATTTGCCGGAGTCCTTAAGCGTAAGTGCCCACACACCGTATTCAAAAAACCTGTACTGATTGTCTATATACTTTTGAAGATAATCCATCTCTTCTCCCGGATCTTCGTAAAGGTCTTCCGTATATCTCACGGATTCCTTATCCGAGTATATTTCATACAACGCAGGAATATCATCTATTGTCTGTTCCCTGACAACAAGCCGGTCGGTAATCGTTATTGTCCAAGGGATCTTGAGATGTCTTTGCCACATTTTATTGACGCGGTCATATGACATAAGTTCTATATCTTCGATACAATATAAGGCCTTTGAAAAGCTGCATTTACGATTACTGTCTGTATAAAGTGCCGCACTTGCCAGATTATTGGTACTTGTGAACAAGATTACAGCTTCAGAATCAGTAATTATAAATAAAGAATCCGGATTAATGCTTTGTGAACTGATCAGATTTGACAAACAGCTTACATCATCACCGGAGATTTGGTTGTCATAACTTAGATATGTAAACCCGATTTGTGGGTTTTCTTTTTTTATATTTGTGCAAAATGACGATATAGGCTCTCTGGCTGATTTTTTATCAACATCCACTATAATATGTGACAGTATTCTGACTTTTTTACCAATTTCCATTGTGTTTTTTCACTATTTTACAGATAGGATTTAATGCACTTTTACGAATAGCACGTTCATAATTTGTTCATATTTATTTTATAATCTTTTCATTTATGGAACATTTTTTATACATTTATGTGAACTATACTGACATCATAAGATGAGACAAAAACATTGCGAATACTTTTTCATAATAAATGCCAAGTAGCTTGCTACTTGGCATCCTCCCTTTTTATGGGGTTTTATTCTCCCGCCAGATAAGTAACGATGGCGTCTACCGCCGTTTCCTCATCAGATCCGTCAGCGGTTACCGTTACGGTATCTCCCGCTACAAGAACCAGCGTCATCATTCCCATTATGCTCTTGGCATTTACTCTCTTATCGCCATACTCGATATATACCGAGCTCTCATACTGGCTGGCTACCTGAACAAGCAGGGCAATCGGTCTTGCCTCAAGCCCATTTTCGAGACGGATAACCGTTTCCTTTTTTGTCATAATTCTCCTCCTTTAAGCTCTTCGGCCATCTTTGAAAGCTTTCGTAGTCTATGATTTACTCCCGATTTTCCAAGTGTCGGGGTACTCAATTCTCCGAGTTCTTTAAGAGTAGCCTCCGGATACGTTACCCGCAAATCTGCCATCTCCCTTAATGCAGGCGGCAGGTTTCGATAAACGTCCGTATTCATAAGTTGTTTTATATCTTCTATCTGCCTTTGTGCAGCATTTACAGTCTTTCCTATATTGGCGGTTTCGCAGTTTACCTTCCGGTTAACGCTGTTGCGCATCTCCTTGAGTATCCTCATGTTCTCAAAGTCCATAAGGGCTATGTGCGCACCCATAACATTCAGCGTTTCAACTATCTTCGTCCCGTCTTTGACATACAGCACATGGTATTTTTTGCGAAGTATTGTTTTGGCTTCTATATCAAAACTTTCAAGAAGTTCCGCCAAAAAAAGTGCCTGTCTCTCATCCTGGCACACTATTTCCAAATGATATGACTTTTCAGGATTACTAACGGATCCGGCTGCAAGGAACGCACCTCTTATATATGCCCTTCTGCAACACGACCTCATCGAATCGGTTGTAACTTTTATTGCCGACCTGATCCTGTCAACATCCTCTTTGTTTACAATTTCCAGGATGTAATAAGAACCCTTTTTATTGTAAACAGGACTATCCACCGAATAATCCTTATACATATTAAATGTTTTCCCAAGTAAAGTAAAGTACTTTCTGACTGCCAGCTCATTTTCGGAAGAAATGACCATTTTTCCCTCTTCTTCCTCCGAGTGTTTACCGCAAAAGTCATAAATAGCAGCCATCTCTGCAAGCTGGCAGTGTCTCGGCATGCCACTTAACCGTTCCAATTCATCTTTTATTTTTCCGGAAAATGACATCTTTATTTTCCCCTTGCAGCATCTTTGCCCATATCCCTGTGGTCAAGTTTAAATCCGTAGTCCTCATACTTTGACATTCTGTTAAACAGTGCCTCGGCAAGAGTTACGCTCCTATGCTTTCCCCCGGTACACCCGATTGCAACAACAAGCTGATTTTTTCCTTCAGCGATATAGTTCGGAATCAGAAAAGTAAGCATATCTTCAAGTTTGTCCAGGAATGAATCCGCTTCCGGAAAATTCATGACAAAATCCCTTACCTCTTTATCACTTCCGGTAAGGGGTCTTAAGTTCTCATGATAATAAGGATTGGGCAGGAACCTGACATCAAATACAAGATCCGCATCACCCGGGATCCCGTATTTGAACCCGAATGAAAGAATCGTCACATACAGATTCTTGAAATTCATATCATTCACAAAAATCTTGTCGATTTCCGCCTTAAGTTCCCGCGTCAGCATTTGTGATGTATCGATTATATGTGATGCATGCTTTTTGATATTGGAGAGTTTTCCTCTTTCACGACTGATGCCGGTTTCGATTCTGTCCCCGAAAGCCAGCGGATGAACCCTTCTTGTTTCCTTATACCTCTTAACAAGAACGGCATCATCGGATTCGAGAAACAGAATATCATATGAAATATCCATTTCCTTAAGTTTGGAAAGTTCCGTTTCAAGTTCATCGAATCCCGATCCGGTCCTTGCATCTATTCCGAGTGCAGCCCGCTCTATTTCATCATTCTCACGTAACAGTTTGGCAAATTCCGAAATAAGCTGGACCGGCATATTATCAACGCAGTAATATCCCGCATCTTCGAGGAAATTCAGTGTTGTACTTTTTCCGGCTCCGCTAAGTCCGGTTACGACTACAAATCTCATTTATCAATATCCTCTCCGAGAATGACCACTTCCGGCTCAAGCAGCACGCCGAATTTTTCATTAACAGTCAGCCTGACCTTTTTGATCAGTTCTATTATATCGCTTGCTGTAGCTCCCCCTTTATTTACAACGAATCCACAGTGCTTTTCGGAAACTTCGGCCCCTCCTACCGAGAAGCCTTTGAGCCCGGCATCTTCTATGAGCTTTCCTGCAAAATAACCTTCGGGACGTTTGAATGTGCTTCCGGCACTGGGAAATTCAAGGGGCTGCTTTTCTTTTCGACGCCTTGCAAGCTCATCCATTCTCTCTTTTATCTCTTCCTTATTGCCCTCATCAAGTGTAATCTGTGCCTCAAGTACAATTAAGGGATGATTTTTGACAATGCTGGTTCTGTATCCGAATTTCATATCTTCCCCGGTAAAAATCACTGTCTGACCATTATCGGCATCCAGCATTGTTACCGATGTTATGACGTCTTTCATCTCACTGCCGTATGCGCCTGCATTCATCACAACAGCTCCGCCAAGTGTACCCGGAATCCCCGAGGCAAACTCGAGACCTGTCAGGCCACTTTCATATGCGGCATTTGCGACCTTTGACAAAAGGGCACCAGCCCCGGCCGTAATGACATTACCCGAAACCGTTATATCTCCCACGGCACTTCCCATACAGACAATACAGCCGCTGTATCCATTATCGGAAACAAGCAGATTACTTCCGTTTCCTATAACCATGTACTTAGCTTCCCGCGCTAAAAGAAGGCGGACAATATCTGCCGCCTCCGTAACGCTCTGCGGTGTAACAAACACATCGGCACATCCCCCGGTCCTGAAAGTCGTATGCTTTCCCATATCTTCCCGGGTTCTGATATTACCTTCTGCAGTCACACTTTTTAGTTCTTTTACGATATCAGATCTCAAGATTGCTTCACTCCGTCAAGCACAAGCTTTGCAGACCCGTATATTCCCGCATCGTTTCCAAGTGTAGCAAGTGTAAATTCGGTACCTCTGCTTCCGTGGAACACGTATTTTACAAAATACTTTTTCACATAATCAATAACTATCTGTCCCGCCTTGCTGACTCCTCCTCCGATAACGTACAGTTCCGGATTAATCACGTCGGCTATATTTGCAAGACCTTTTCCAAGTATCTCTCCAAACTCTTCGGCTACTTCACACGCAACCTCATCTCCGGCCTTGACCGCATCAAAGACAACCTTAGCATTCATGGACTTGGCATCTCTCAAAACAGAGGGTCTGCTGCAAGAAGCGAGTTTCCTGTTGGCCAGCCTTGCTATTCCAGTTGCCGAAGCATACTGCTCAAGGCATCCGTAATTGCCGCAGCCACATTTTTCAGTCTCATTATCATTCATGTGAAGATGACCGATCTCACCACCGGCACCGTGAGAACCCGAGAGTATCCTGCCGTTTACTATTATTCCTCCGCCTACTCCGGTACCGAGCGTGACAACGACAACGTTCTCCTTGCCGCCACCGCCGCCTTTCCATACTTCTCCGAGGGCTGCCGCATTGGCATCATTTCCAGCAAACACGGGGAGATCAATATACTTTCTCATCTCCTCATCAATATCGAAGGCACCCCATCCGAGATTGACGCATTTATGAACGATTCCCTTATCATCAACCGGTCCCGGAACGCTGACACCGACTCCCGTAACATCGGACATCTGTATATTTTTCTCCTCCATCTTCTTCTTGATGGACTGTGCGATATCCGGCAAAATGTTACTTCCGTTATTCTCTGTTCTGGTAGGTATCTCCCACTTGTCAAGCAGGTCGCCTTCCGATGTAAACAACCCCATCTTGACGGTTGTTCCGCCGATATCAACTCCAAATACCCTCTTATCCATCAGTTTTCCTCTTCTTCTCTTGTTTTCAATGAATTCTGGAACCTTGAATACAATTCCTGTGCGGCATTGTATCCCATCTTCTTCTGTCTGAAGTTGACAGCCGCCGACTCTGTGATAATAGCAAGGTTACGTCCGGGCCTTATTGGTATGCTGTGGCATACGACTTTGTTACCGAGGTATTCCGTATATTCCTCTTCAAGACC
>DGUG01000053.1:4999-5307 GCA_002394535.1 Lachnospiraceae bacterium UBA4316 | reverse complement strand
CTCCGACATATCCAATCCGTACACGCGGCAACCTGTATGTGCGGCAATTGATTTTGCCATTGAGCCCCCGATAAGCCCGAGTCCTATTACTCCGACTGAATTTACGGAATTCATAGATCAGTTACAACCTCCCGGATCCTGTCCATACCCTTTGACAGTTCGCTGAACGCTTCCGGAGTGATCGACTGCTGGCCGTCACACCACGCATTTTCAGGATCGTTGTGTACCTCCACAATAAGTCCGTCCGCGCCCGCTGCCGTAGCTGCGTATGATACCGATTTGACATATTTGGAATAGCCCGTCGAATG
>DGUG01000053.1:0-4887 GCA_002394535.1 Lachnospiraceae bacterium UBA4316 | reverse complement strand
ATTGATATATCAAGGGTATTTCTCGTTGCCGTCTCAAATGTCCTGATGCCTCTCTCGCACAGGATCACCTTCTCATTGCCGCCTGCCATAATGTATTCGGCGCTCATCAGAAGTTCCGCAACAGTATTGGCAAGTCCGCGCTTTAAAAGGATTGGTTTGTCAATAGTTCCGAGCTCCTTAAGGAGCCTGAAGTTCTGCATATTTCTCGCACCAACCTGTATCACGTCAACATCCTCAAACATATCAAGATCGGTAAGTTCCATGATCTCCGTCACTATCGGAAGGCCCGTTGCCTTCTTGGCTTCAAGGAGATATTCTATACCGGTCTTACCAAGCCCCTGAAATGCATAGGGTGAAGTTCTCGGCTTGAATGCACCGCCACGGAGCATATGTGCGCCCGCTGCTTTGACAGACTGGGCTATACCTGTTATCTGTTCTATGGTTTCCACGGAACAAGGTCCGGCGATTTTAACGAAGTTTCCTCCGCCGATCTTAACGTCCCCTACGGTTATAACGGAGTCCATCGGATGGAATTTCCTGTTTGCCGCTTTATAGGGCTCTTGAATTCGTGTAACGCTTTCGACAATATCAAGTGCACTTACGGCATCGATATCGACCTTGGATGTATCACCGACAAGCCCTAAGATGGTTGATTTTTCACCACGGCTGTAGTGTATGTCCAGTCCCAGGTCTTCCTTGATCCATTTTTCCAGTTTATTGTACTTGCTCTCATCAGCATTTGGTTTTAATACAATGATCATAATACTTTCCTCTTTTCCGCGTCGCTTTCACGCTTTAACGCTTTTAACTACTAAAGTATATCCCCCGATTTTCAATTTGTCAACAGTATATAATATACTGCAATTAAAAGAGGACCCGCAAGAGTGCAGGTCCTCTGATAATCCTCTACATTAACTGGTTGGCACCGGCTGCTCCGGCCGCAGCAGCGTTATACGGGGATCTTGGGTCAGTATCCGTAGGGTCCCATCCTCTTGTTAAAGTATTGCTCTCGTCAACCTTTATTATCGGTCTGGTAAGCGGATACACAAGATTCGGGTCCTTTACAACATTAACGATGGTTCCCGGAACTGTATTGTCATATATCCACTTGGCATCGGCCAGCGCCATACGGCAACACCCTGCGGAAGCAGGGGTACCCAGTCTGTTAAACTGCCTGTATTCAAGCGAATCCGGAGAATGGCGGTAATAAGGTACCGAATGCATCAGTTCATGATTATTGAACCTTACCGCATACCTTGAATACACGCCTCCGTTCATAAGATGCCAGTCGTAGTAATTAGATGTCTTGTATGTTCCGACATAAGTGTTTCCGTGAACGCCTGTTGAGCATGCAAACACCTGCACCGGCTGATTATTAAGGTCATAGGCTATGACCTGTTCGGTTGCGGTGTTGATTGTTATCGAACTTACCGGACATGGTAATAGCCCGGTAAGTATTCCCGTTCCCGGAACCGGAAGTGCGTATGCTCGTACAGAATACATGAGCATAACAATAGATGTCATCAGCGTAATTCTTGTTAATGATCTAATGATTTTCTCTTTCACGGGGATTTTGCTCCTCTTACTGTGTCATTGTTACAACTATCTTGCCGTCCTTCACAGCTGCAAGTGATATGAAACTTACCTTACGGCTCTTCTCCTTTTCTGCCTGGGCTCTCTTTAATGCATCAAGTTCAGCAAAACAAGCTTTTCACCTTTAACATTAATATCTTAATTCTTTTTATTCTGTCTTGTCTACTGAATTACTCGTACTCTATAGTAGCCGGGCCCTTTGTTGAAAGATCGTAGAGCACCCGGTTGACACCTTTGACCTCGGCGAAGATCCTGTCGCGGATCTTCTTTAACAGTTCGTAAGGAATCTCTTCTATTGTAGCGCTTGTGGCATCTACGGAATTGACTGCGCGGATGATTACCATCCAGTCATCGGTACGCTTTCCGTCCTTGATGCCTGTCGATGTAAAGGGAGGCACAACCGTGAAATACTGCCATACCTTTCCTTCAAGTCCCGCTGCGGCAAACTCTTCACGAAGGATCGCATCACTCTCTCTTACCGCTTCGAGACGGTCTCTTGTGATGGCTCCGGGGCAGCGTACCCCAAGTCCCGGTCCCGGGAAGGGCTGACGATAAACCATGTTGTCGGGAAGTCCTAACTGCTTACCTACTATACGAACTTCATCTTTGTACAGATACTTGACCGGCTCCACAAGTTCAAAATCAAGCTCCTTGGGAAGTCCCCCCACATTGTGGTGCGCCTTAACTCCGTCAGATTCGAGAATATCCGGATAGATAGTGCCTTGGGCTAGGAACTTAATACCATCCTGCTTCCCGGCCTCTTCGGCGAATACGTCAATGAACTCTTTTCCTATGATTTTGCGCTTCGTCTCGGGATCGGATACATCCGCGAGCTTATCTAAGAATCTGTCAACCGCATCAACGTAGATAAGATTGGCATCCATCTGATTTTTGAATACTTCTATAACCTGTTCGGGCTCGCCTTTTCTCAAAAGCCCGTGATTAACATGAACACATACAAGATTCTTTCCGATGGCCTTAATAAGAAGTGCGGCAACAACGGATGAATCGACGCCGCCCGAGAGGGCAAGCAGTACTTTATTATCACCCACCTGCTCTTTGATCGCCTTTATCTGATCATCGATAAACGCGTTTGCAGCTTCGGGTGTTGTAATTCTCTTTAATGATTCTGGGCGCAGATCCGGCATGATTTTTCCTCCTGATTGTCAACATAATGTGTCAATATACTGTGTTTCCTAACAACAAAAATACTATGTGATGATACCACAACGATCCCCGCCGCGCAATTGTCAAAAGGGACTGGACTATCCCACTGGACAGGTTTCACTTTTTCATATAACATATAAACATTGCTGATTTGGAGGTTGAGAATCAGGCATGGTATCCGGTTCTCATATTAATCATGAGTTACTTATCACACGATTATTCGTTAAAACTTGAAACTAACCGCTCCGAGTTCACCCGTGGTATGCGCGACGGCATCCCGATAGGGCTCGGATATTTTGCTGTGGCATTTTCGCTTGGAATCACTGCAAAAGCAATCGGTCTGACTCCCATAACTTGCATGATAACCAGCATACTCTGTCATGCATCCGCAGGCGAATATGCCGTATATTCAATGATTGCGGCAAATGCCACGTACATAGAAATGGCAATAATGATCTTCATTGCCAACGCAAGATACCTTCTCATGAGTACGGCTATGAGCCAGCGCATGCACCCCTCTCTCCCGTTCGGTCACAGACTCCTTATGGGTTTTGGCATAACCGACGAACTCTTCGGGATTGCAATTGCAAGAGAAGGACGGCTTAACCCCAACTATATGTATGGTGGGATGGCAGTCGCGATTCCTATGTGGGCACTTGGCTCAGGTATCGGATGCTTTTCCGGCGGCGTGCTTCCGGACAGGCTTGTAAGCGCCTTATCCGTGGCCCTCTTCGGAATGTTTATTGCGATAATTATCCCGCCCGTAAGAGAAAATCATCTGATCGGCGCACTGATTGCGGTCTGCTTCATCGCAAGCTTTATATTTTCGAAGTTATCTGTATTTGCCGCAATATCCGGCGGAACAAAAACAATAATACTGACGGTTGTCATCTCTGCTGCCGCCGCTCTTCTGTTTCCACATAATGAACAGGAGGGCGAGGCATGAGTCACAGCATTTTTATTTATATCCTTATAGCTGCTGTTGTAAGCCTCCTGATCAGGGCGCTTCCCACAACTCTTTTGCGCAGGCAGATAAACAACCGGTTTATCCGCTCATTCCTGTATTATGTGCCCTACGTCACGCTTTCCGTTATGACTTTTCCGGCAATAACAGAAGCCACCAGGAATCCTGTTGCGGGCTATGCCTCACTGATCGTCGGAATTCTGGTGGCCTGGTTTCGAAAGAATCTCTTTGAAACAGCTATTATGTGCTGCCTGACTGTATTAATTCTGGAATATTTCATGTAACAAAAAGAACCGTCCCTTTTGTCAACTTTTGTTGCCGATTTTCATTCCCATCACAACATCGGTCTCCTGCCCCATAGAAGATGCCCTTAATATCTTATCATCCATCACGACTCTGCCCTTTTCCACAAGAAGGATAATCGTTGAGCCGCCATACAGGAAACAGCCTTTTTCTTCGCCGCGGCGGAATACATGACGGCCGTGGAAATTACGGATCTTGCCGACAAGCATCGCGCCGACCTCGACCTGGGTGACCTTGCCGAAGTTTTCGGTGTTCATTACAGTGAACTCACGGCAGTTTTCGGTAAATACCGGAATGTCCTTAAGTGCCGCAGGCTGTACCGTATGAAGTTTTCCGGGAATGAAATGATTGACACTCTTTACGCCATTGTCTATGTAGGCATATCGATGATAGTGATTAACGCACAACCTGAATACAAGGCAGTAACCGCCTTCATATCTTGCGGCAAGCTTTCTT
Source organism: Lachnospiraceae bacterium UBA4316 (assembly GCA_002394535.1). Classification (GTDB taxonomy): domain Bacteria; phylum Bacillota; class Clostridia; order Lachnospirales; family Lachnospiraceae; genus UBA2868. Next base: position 404 of record DGUG01000053.1, on the reverse strand, counting down.
GAATGAAGCAGTGAGGCAACAGAGTATCTCGACTGCTTAACGGGTATCACCAATCCGTCCTTAATCTCATAAACAGTCAGCAGGCCGTCACAGGGAGATACAAATGCCTGCGGGCTGCCATCAAACGGCCTCATCCCTTGTCTGATACGTCTGGCAAAACAGTCATTGAAGCATTTAAAATCATCGGAGTAAAACTGTGACAGATCAATAGAGTTAGCACGAACAAACGGAGCTATCAAAAATTTTGATACGGGCGAATCAAGAAAAGCACCGCATACTTTTGATACAACCGGAGCTGTCAGTATTTTAAGAATCAGTCTTCCTGCAATTGTATTATACAAAAAATCAAGCATGATAGTTTACCGGCTCCCGCCCTAGTGTAAAGATGCTCTAAGTATCATCAT
>DGUG01000108.1:4954-15719 GCA_002394535.1 Lachnospiraceae bacterium UBA4316 | reverse complement strand
ATTATAAAAGCAGGCGCATACAACACCATTCTTTCGTTTGGGTCAACTGTAAGTGTTGAATACGTTGGGATTATAGATATTGAACTGGCTCTTGCAACTCAAAATGATATAAATAATCGGATATATCTCGGAGATTATACAGATTGTTTCAAGCTATCAAACTCAATTAATTTAGCTTCTCCATCTATAGGAGATGTTATAGATGTATCCCCTTTAAATGTGGTGGGAACGCACTATACAATCCTGCTAAATGACATAAACGGAAATGAACAGTTTACCATCAATGTTGCTGATGGGTACAATTCACTCCCGTGGGCATTCTTGGATGCTGACTATAAACTGTTAAGCAGAGCGTGTGATGCCTATGCTCAAAATGTTGTTATCAAAGCTCCATTAGATGCAAAATATTTAATAATACAATGTGGTAGCGCATATTATTCTACTGCGTATATCATTCGGCAAGCGAGTTTAAATTATCTGTCTTTCGGCAAGCGGTTGGGAATTAATGAACTAAACGACATAACTGAAATGACGGAAAAGCTTGATAACGCCAGTAATGTCAGCAAGGGCGATACAAGTACATCTGTAAAAAACAGAACAAATCTTCTTAATTTGATCCATTTCTCCGACATACATGGGAGCATCGCTAATATACAAAGAGTCCTTGACTTTTATAATAGGTATTCCAACTACATCCATGACATTCTTCATACTGGCGATTCGCCTTCAACTTATTTTGGACAGGACAATCCATTCGCAGCTATTGGTGGGGATGAAATACTAAATGTTATTGGTAATCACGATTGCTGGATTCAGGGTGACACTTGGCCTCATCCATACAATGCGACAGCACAGCAAGTATATGAAAAGTTCTTCGCTCCATATATATCGGAATGGGATGTCACATCGGCAGGAACAAATCTTTGCTATTACTACAAGGATTATTCAACAGCAAATGTAAGACTAATTGTTCTTGATGCGCTTCATTATGATTCTACGCAAGAAGATTGGTTTGCAAGCGTATTAAGCGGAGCGAAAACAGCAGGATATAGAGTAGTAGCGGTTACACATTATCCTGCACAGACTGGACTTACTGGCATTAACTGCACATTCAACAGTTTGACAGCGACCATCAATTCTGCTGAAACTCCACCAGTAGGGGAACAGTTTGAGAGGATGCCAGAGTCAGCCTTTACTGCGGTTGATACTTTCATTAATAATGGTGGCGAATTTGTATGCTGGTTAAGTGGACACACCCACGAGGATTTCATTGGTGTAGTCAAAGAACACACCAATCAGATTCAGATAATCATAAGCTGTGCAAATACAAGCAATACATTCAGCGATTGCGCAAGAACCAACCTTACTAAAACGCAAGACCTATTCAATGTGTTTACTGTAGACGGTACTGCAAAACTAATTAAACTGATTCGTGTCGGTGCAACAATGGATAAATTCATGCGTAAGCGTGAAACACTTTGTATAAACTACAGCACCAAAGAAGTCATCAGCAACAACTAAAATAGACCTTTAAGTCAGTAAAGCTAAACGGAATAGGCAGGTCGGAGACGGTCTGCATAGGATCACCTCCTCTTACATAACAAGAAGGCCCGGGGATAAAACCTCGGGTCTTTTTGCGTGGTGGAAATTGTGAGTTTGCTAGACTAATTTCACCATTCAAAATATACACGAACCGTGAGATCTTCTTCCCATCGGTTATCGACATAACCGCTATCTTCCATCTTCCAGTACTTACCGCCGTACAGTTCACCGGTGATCCTCGGGTCTTCCTTCTGCAGGATCCTGAGGATCTTCTTTGCCTTCGTTTTGGCTGCAGTACCGACATAGATTTCTTTATCTGCTCCGTCGAGGATAAATCCTTTTATTGTGACGGCACCGTCTTCATCAGCGATGAACGCTTCGAGCTTCACATCAACATCGAGTGGGGGATACTGATACACCTTGTCTCCGGGAGAACCTTCTTCTTTGAATTCCATCAGCTTCATGCCGTCGTATTTGTCTTCAGGATCTGTCCAGAACTTCTGATATTTCTGGAGTGCTTTGTCGGTGGTTTCGTCTGCGCTTTTTATAATGAAATCATAGTATTGCTTTTTCTGGACCGGTTCCGGCGCTGGTGCGACTGGTTCCGGTGCTGGGTCAGCGGTCTGCTTGAACAATTTGCTGAATAATGACATATCATTTACCTCCGTATTGATTTTAGTACAATATAAATGTTATGACACTGTTGCAACAATGTCAAGACAGTGCTACTATAAGGGTGTAAGCCAACTATTCCTAAAATCATAAGAGGCGGTATAGTTGCGAAACCGTTGCAATGACTGCGGTTGAGCACTATCAAAAGGAATTTATTGGACTTACAATAGGTAGGTCCATTTTTTTATTTTCGGAGGTCCCCTATGAAAGAACAAAAGTATGTACAGTGCATCCTCTGTGAAGGAGACACGTTCCAGGAAGCAGTTGACAAGTTCAATTATGAGATGCAGAGACACAAGCCGTTCAATCCTTGGTTTGAGAGAGCAGGAGAAAAATTCCTGATCTATATCAAGATGGTAGATCTCGCTCCTGAGACCATTGCAGAAGCAAAGCACATCGAAGGGTGCGGACACACCTGCAAAGAGTGCGATTACTGCAAACGTGAAATGAACCGCTTCGGTGTCGCTGACAAGCGAAAGAAATACGGTTACTGCACAAGAGCGGGCGATAAGGTGAAGGTCAGCCTTGACGGTGCTGTCTGTGACATTTTCTACATTGAACAGCAGGATCAAAGAAAGGAGGCGAAATAGTGACATATGTGAAGAACGCTGCAGTCAAGTCGGAACTTGCCCGGTGCGGGATGAGTATGACAAGACTCGCAGAGCTTAAAGGCATCAGTAAGCAGGAGCTGTCGATAATGCTCAACAACGTTGAGTGGTCCGCAAAGGAAAGAAACGAGACAGTCCAGCTGATCAGAGATAACGCAATTACAGAAAGGAGGTAAATCAATATGCCCATTGACGGAATCATCGATGGTCTCAGGAGGGCTGTCCTGAGACACTGCGAAGACAAGGAGCTTGCTGATTACGTGTCAGATGCGATTGATGCACTGGAAGAGGTGGATCAGAAGCTCGATAACGCCTACAAGGAAGGCAAGTACGTACAGCTGACAGAAGATTTTGATGCAGTGCTGGAAAACATATGGCCGGCAGAAAGGAGATGAAATGAATCTGAAATACACTTTAAGAGTCTACACGAATGATTACGCGAAAGTCGACAACGAGCTGCGAAAGATTGAGGTCTCGAGAAAATTCGAATTCAGAGATTTCGACGACATCATGAACCTGATCGGTTACATGACACACGGAACTGAAGAATCAATCAAGTTCGAACTGAGAACAGAAAAGGAGGACCAGTAATGGCAAAGATTGGAAGAATCGCAGGAGTGATCCTTGTTGAGATCCTCATGACCGCAATATTTCTCGGCATTGTAATCGCCGTTGCAGCAAGTTAGGAGGACCGACATGATGACAGACGACAGAAGGGTCGAGAACGTAGTCAACATCACAGACACGCTCTGGCAGCTGAACAGATACAAACTGATCAAACAGATCGAGAGCGCAAGCGGCTGCAAGATTCCCGAAGACTGTTATGAGTTCATGGAATGGTGTTTCCGGTACGGAGCCATGTACATGGAAAAGGCGCTCGGAAAAAAGGCATAAGAAAAGCGCACCTGCCAGTGCGCCCGATCTTCGGAAAAATTCCGAAAAACTTCAAGAATTATTTTTATTATAAGCAATATTTGCGGAAAGGTCAATCCAATGAATAACACAGAAGACCGCTCCTGGAGCGAATGGAGAGACGAAGAATTGATCCGTGAGGGTGACAACAGAAAATATGTGGAGGATTGCGAAAGAGAAAATGACTGAACTCGACTACAAGATCATTGCAACAGGTTCGAAGGGGAACGCAGTAAGGATTGAAAATATCATGATAGACTGCGGGATCCCGTTCTCGAAAATGCATGAAGAACTGTATAAGGTCGATACACTGCTCATAACTCACTCGCATTCTGACCACGTAAAAGAAGCCACGTACAACAGGATCAGAGAAGAATTTCCAAACATAAAGACATATGCAAATTACGACGTTGCTTACAGATACGACATAGACAAAGTCATTTCAACCGAACCCTTTGCGTTGAAGAAGAAAAGAATCGTGATCCCGTTTCCGGGTGTGCACGATGTGCCGGTAACAGGCTTCGTGATCAGAATGAAGGGCAACGACATACTTTACATGACGGATACGTCAAAGGTGAGTCCGCCGGAAGGAATGACTTTTGATTATGTCTTCCTTGAGAGTAACTACGATGAGCGGAAGCTCAAAGAACTCAGCAAGCAATACAGACGAAAAGGTTACGATCCATATACCAATTCCGTCGTAAGACATCTGTCGACACAGAAATGCAAAGAATTCTATTACGTAAACAGAAAATCAGAAGAAAGCAAATTAATCGAATTACATCAATCAAGCAGATTTTATTAAGAGGTAAAACATGAACGAAATTACACTGAACAATCAAGATGTTAAATATGAAGTTCCGAAAGTAAGCTTTCCGTCCTACGAAAAATATCTCGCAAGAGCGAACGACATCGCAGCACAGATAACAGCAATGGAAGTATCCCAGGACAACATCCAGGAAGCGAAGGGACTGCTGGCGGACGCAAGGAAGGTAACGGACGGCCTTAACAGAATCAGAATCGACATCAAGAAAGAGATCCTCAGCGACTACACAACCTTCGAATCACAGGTCAAGGACCTGTGCAAGGTAATTGACGAAGCCGATGCACAGCTGAGGTCAAAGGTCAGGATCCTCGATGACAAGGAGAGAGAAGCGAAAAAGGCAGCCATCAGGGAGATATGGGATAAGCGAATCCAGAACTACAGCTTCCAGCAGTTTTACCCTGATGATCCTTTTTACAGATTCCTCACGAGACAGCATCTGAACAAGAGCAATTCAATGAAGTCAGTTGAAAAGGATATGACGTACTGGATGCAGGAACACGAAAAGAACGTCGCTACAGCCAACAGCATGGGTGTCGAATACCTTGCCGAATACGTTCAGACGGACGATCTCGCTCTTGCGATAGAAAACGTCAAGGAGAAGCAGGAACTCGCAGATCTGATTATGGATGCCGACAAGGAGGAAGATGAAGAAAAGGCTGTGTTCATCGTAACCGGGACAAAGGACATATCATTCGCAGAAACATTACTTAAGACCAACAATATCAATTACGAAAGGAAATAAAGCATGGAAATCAGAAAAGATCTTATTCTCGTAAGCGTTGAGTATGAAAACAACGATAACAAAGCAGTAATGACCTTCCTCGATAAGGAGCGCAAGCAGGTCAGAGTCGTGAACTTCAACAAGCAGTCATATCAGAACGGAAAGTTCGTTGATGATCCCGAGAAGGCCGAAAAGGTCGAGGAGTGGTGCAAGGAATACTTCGATGTTGACTTCGCGGGTCTCAAGGACTGCGTCGGTGTAGCAAAGGATGTGTACTGTTATGACACATTCAACAGTCTGTGGGAATCGCAGACGATCAGCAAATTCACAGCTGACATGAACAAACAGATCTATCAGACGGAGATCAGCGAGATCACAGTCGATGATTACGCTATCAGAATCCGTTATCAGATCGACGGCAAGCTGTACGAGTCAAAGATGAGTTACTCGATATACCTCGAGGACACTAAGGAATGGTTCCAGGACCCTATCAAGAAGGAAAAGAAGTACGCAGACTTCGAGGAAAAATTCCACGTACCTGTCGAGAGAGCGAGCGAACTCGTCGGAACGCACATTATTATCGAGGTCAAATCAGCATTCGGAAAATTCTATTACGGAGACATTAAGGCGCTGCCTAAAAACTAATTATGAAAAGAGACAAGTTATTATTCTACGATATCGAAGTTTTCGAGAGAGATGCACTTGTCGTATTCATGGACATAAACGGAAACGAAGTGGCACACTTCTGGAACAATCCGAAGAGAAAGAACATTGACGACGACTCGGGGTTCGAAGGGATCCCGAGTCTCATCAAGGGGAAAACCCTCGTCGGATTCAATAACTACCATTACGACGATTATATCCTGTCGAGAATGCTCAATCAGGGGGCCAATCTTCCCGAGTACATCAAACTCGAAAACGACACAATAATCAGAGGTCAGGGGAGCGGGAGAGACATCAATGCAGCTATCCATTCGCTGGATACAATGCAGCAGATCGATGTCAGCAAACCTTCCCTGAAGCAAATAGAGGGTAATCTCGGAATATCAATTGTCGAGTCGTCCGTACCGTTCGACATAAGGGGACCGCTCACAGCTGATCAGAGGAACGAGGTGCTTGAGTATTGCCGTAACGACGTAAGGGCGACCGTCGAGATCTACAAACTGAGAGAAAAGTCCTATTTTGAGGTCAAGCAGGGACTGCTTGCGATGCTTGACGGATCCGACAGGGATCGTGCTTACCGATGGAACACGACCACACTGGCGGCACGGGTCCTTCTCGGAAAAGGACAGTCAAAGCCGTGGACGACTCACAAGGTACCAAAAAAGTACTGGCGAAATGTTCCGGGTATTCCGTCGGATGTATGGGCGATGTGGGAAGACATCTTTGCAGATATGTCAGCTGCCACCAAGAAAAGCAAAACAATCAAAGCGTTCGACTGTAAAGTCGTGTTCGGTATGGGCGGTCTTCACGCAGCTCCGTCCAAACCATGCAGATACGGCAGATGCAAACATAAGGATGTTGCGAGTATGTATCCGTCCGCAATCGTACACCTCAACGCGCTCGGAGACGCTACTGATAAGTACGATGGTATGCGGAAGGAACGTATCGCTATCAAACACACCGATCCCGTCAAGGCCGGTGCTCTGAAACTGATACTCAACTCTGTGTACGGAAACTTCAGAAATCAGTACTCACCTCTGCAGAACGAACTCGCATCAGGGACCGTGTGCGTATACGGACAGATAGCTCTGTTCTCGCTCTGCATGAGACTCCACGAAGCCGGTTACAAAGTCATTAACGCAAACACCGACGGTGTTGTATATGTTGACGATCCGAGTCTCGGAGGAGTCGATGAGCAGATATCAACAAAGTGGGAGCAGGAGTTTGACGGATTCAAGCTGGAAACAGACGCCTATAAGCAATGGATCCAGCGCGACGTAAACAACTATATCGCAGTAACAGAGGACGGTGGCATCGAGGTCAAGGGCGGAGACGTTAACAAGTACCACGTCAATAAATGGTTCTCCAACAATAACGCGAGAATCGTACAGATTGCACTTGTTGATTATCTCGTTTACAACAAACCGATACTCGATACCTTACTCGAAAACCGTGATAAACCGCTCCTGTGGCAGTTCGTTCTGAAAGCCGGGAGCACATACCTCCGTGTGGAGGATGCGTCAGGCACTGAACAGAACAAGGTTAACAGAGTGTTTGCTGCGATGCCGAACGTAGAAGGTGTGACAAAGTTGTACAAGATAAGACAGGACGGAGGACGGGTAAATTTCCCCGATGTGCCCGAACGTATGCTGATATGGAACGAATCGGTCGACGATATCTCCGACTTCGAAAAGATAATCGATGTCGGCTATTATATGACACTCGTTGAAAACAAGCTGAAAGGATGGTGTGCGTGATGTTCATAGAGTACCTGCCAGGCGAAAAGCACGCACCTAAAAATGCAGAACGTTCCGAGTCTATGGACTCGTTCACAGACTGCGGACTCCTGCTCTCTGATCAGGACATTGTCATCGACATCGACCATCTTCCGAAAGAATCAATAAAAGCACTGATAAAAGATTTCAACATCAAAACACAGGTCGTGTGGACCGAAAGAGGAGCACATCTGTGGTTCAGTAAACCACTGTGGTTCAAGAAGCGTGCAGACGGTGTCTGTCGTCTCGGATTCGAGATAGAGCAGCACAATCAGAACGGGAACCCGAACGGAATGACCGTCAAGCGCAACGGCAAGGAAAGACAGATCGATAACTTCGGAGTAAGACAACCGCTCCCGAGGATCTTCAGCATCGATAAAAAAGGCAGCTATCACGACCTCACCGGTCTCCAGGAAGGCGAAGGTAGGAACAACAAGCTGTACGCCCACAGAAGGGCCTTGCTGAGTCATAATGCTGCCGATGATACGCAGATAATCACATTCATTAATTATCACGTATTCGGGGAACCTCTGGAAGCGTCCGAACTGAATTACATCCTCAGAGAAGAAGTGGAGACAGACGATAAGGACAGTAAGTATGCGGTAATCGTCAATCAAATCATGAATGAGGGGCGCGTTGTTAAATATTCAGGTTCGCTCTGGTGGTATACACCGGAAGGTGAATATCAGACAGATCCGAAAAACGAACGTCTGAAGCGCAGAATCTACGCTATGTGCGAGAACGAAACAACGCGATTTGTTGATGAGGTCATCAAGCAGATCGAATATAAATCCCCGCTGATCCCACCGGAAACCGTCTTCCCGGTCCGCTTCAGGAACGGGATACTCACAAAAGGCGAATTCATACCGATGACGGACTTCAGAGAATTCACTCCGTATTTCATTGATATAGACTACAAACCCGATGCGGATCCCGATGAGAAAGTCGATAAATACATCAACAATCTGACCGGAGGGGATGAGGATTACAAAAAACTCCTAATGGAGGTAATCGGATACGTTCTCATCACGGATCCCGAAAAAATACGTTCACTCGGTAAGTTCTTTATGTTCAGAGGAGACGGAGCCAACGGAAAAGGAACTCTGCTCGAAATAATGCGGAGGATCTACAATCCGAAGAACTGCACAAACCTGTCGATCAAGCAGCTTGTTGATGAACGTTACAAGGTAACGATGGTCGGCAAGCTGGCGAACCTGGGGGACGATATCGAAGCTGAAGCCATAAACAACGATCAGCTGAAGATCATCAAGAATATCAGCACAGCAGACGCGGTCACAACAAGACATATGTATTCCGAGTCAGAAACTACAATCTTTATCACAAAGCTTTATTTCACAACTAACTCGGACATACATTCATTCGAAAAGGGTTACGCCTATAAGCGTCGTGTCCTCTGGATGCCGATGTTCAATAAAATCGACAAACCTGATGAGTCATTCATAACCAAAATGACGACACAGCACGCTCTTGAATACTGGATATCACTTATCGTTCAGGGATATATGAGATTATTCACAAACGGTAAATGGTCACCGTGTAAAGTCGTCAAGGACTACAACGATCAGTATCACGAAGGTAACAACATCGCGCTGCAGTTTGCGAAGGACCTCGATCCCGACAATGAGATCATCGGTAAGACCATCTCTGATATGAGAGAAGACTTCTTCCGATGGGACACCGAGGGGCGCAAGTTTTCACCGAAGCTGTTCAAGGCAGCGACTTGGGATCTGTACCGGATCGGAGTCGGTAAGAGTAAGATCAACGGCAAAACCGCGAGAGTGTTTATGAAGCAGTCGGACACAACTCAGACACTGGACCACTGATTTTTGTCCACCGCTGTCCACCTTTTGTCCACCGTATAATTCTCTGTAACCGTTGAAATTTCAACGTTTTCTTTAAGAGTGGTGGACAAGTTGACAGGTGGACAAGAAAAAAAAACTTTCCGAATTTAACATCTTAGTAAGATGTTAAAAAAACGTAAAAAAAAGTTCAAATCGTTTTGTCCACCGCAAAAATCGCTGAAACCCTTGAAAAATGGGGGTTCTTGGTGGACAGAAATTGAGAATGGAAGGTCGTAGTATACAAATAACATTTTATTGTAAAATATAGTCAGAACTAATCAGTTTACTCCCGGAGCAGGTCACACAATTTAATATAACTTGATAAGGCACAAACATCACAGCTAACGACCTGCTCCGGTGGTAATAGAGGAGGAATCATGATCGGAGACGTAGGAAAAATCATTTTTGAGTGCCGGACAGCTGCCGGTCTGTCGCAGAGAGCACTGGGAAAAGAGATCGGTACTTATGCGAACACTATTTCCCAGTACGAACACAAAGGCATCTGTCCGAAGGTTTATATGTTTGAGGACATCCTGAACGCTTGCGGATATGAGATCGTAATTCAGAAGATACGTTAAAGGAGATCAAATGATTGTAGAAAACGGAAAGATCATACGCTGCACTGACGCAGAATTGTTTGATCACTGGTTGAAGCATTTCGAAAACATCTTCCCGTATGAGGTTTATAAGGCTGTGTGCATCAACAAAGGAACAGAAGTGGTCCTTGATGAATGCAGGGACAGAGGAACGAGGTTCTGTTATGAAGATTGCACCTGGTTCGGTAACTGTCTGTACGAGAAGGGAGGCACCCCATGAACTCAGCCGAAATAGTAAGGGCCTGCCGTAAGCGCGCAGGACTGACAAGGCAGCAGCTCGCAGACAAGTGCGGGCTCTCGTACAACCACATATGGCTGTGGGAGACCGGGCAGGTATGCCCGAAGGTTGACAGTCTTCTCGCTGTAATCAATGCGACAGGGTTCGAGATAATAGTGAAGCCGAAGTACGAGGTGTACAAGAAGGCGCAGTATCACAAGTAGCTGACCCCAGGGGCGGACAGAATAAATTATTTATTGCATTTATTAACCTCATTATGAGAAAGGAGGAACCTTCTTTCTATCGTTCTTGCAAGTGTGTTCTGTTGTTGTCTGTCCGTCCCTGATCAGAAAGGAGTAACAAGATGCTTA
>DGUG01000108.1:0-4875 GCA_002394535.1 Lachnospiraceae bacterium UBA4316 | reverse complement strand
CATTCGGACTTGTAACGGCTTGCGTACTTATGGAGAAGAGCGAAGAGGTGAGACATGGAAGATTTGATCAAGAGAGAAGATGCAATGAAAGTGGCATTTCTGTATCCGTTTTTCTCTAATGCCCTAATGGAAGAGATAAAAAGCATACCATCCGCAGACAGACCACAAGGGGAGTGGATAGACAAAGGGTGGAAGGGCGATTGGCAATTTGAAACCGATGGAAGAGGCAATTGCTGGCATGAATATGAGTGTTCAGAGTGCGGATTTCATAGCAAAGGAAGCAAGAGCAAATACTGCCCTCACTGCGGTGCGAATATGCGGAAAGGAGCAGACGATGAGACTGATTGATGCGGATAAGCTGATAGAACACATAACCAATACAGCTGACTTGGGCGGATGGATTGGAGAAGCTCTGCAACAGATTAAGCAAGTGGCGATTAAGTACATCAATCTTGCACCAACCATCACAACCAAGCAGATCAAATACTTTGACGAAGATGAGAGCGTATGGAAGATAAGGCAGGTGATAGTGGATGAGTAGATATGTAGATATAAGCGAACTTGAAATACCTGAAGATGATTGCTGTTATGCAGACCTCGAATCTTTTGTAGAAACAATATGCGAATCCGAGTACATCGACATAGTACGTTGCGGAGAGTGCAAGTGGTGTGACGATGCAGGAAAGAAAAGAGCATTGGTCTGCACCAATCCGTACATAGACGTTGATCCACATCCAAATTTCTTTTGCGGATACGGAGAAAGGAGCGAGTGATGTTCAATGAATTCGTTGTAAAGGTATATCGCTATTGGGAAGACGAGAGCGGTGCGAAAGGTTGGAACGGATGGTTCTTTTCAAAGGTGTATGCGATAGAGGGCGATAAGTTTCTTGTGTATGACGATGGAATGATGGATGCGTATAACGGCGAAGATGATTTCTGCGAAGACGGATTTGTTTGGGTTGACTTTACCGAAGCGATACCGAAATGCAACGGCAAGGGATACGAAATGAAAGTACAACCATACACAGTCGATACTCCGCAGACGGATTGCGATGATAGATATGCAGTTAGAACCGACAGCGGTGAGGTCGTGGCATATGCTTGCCCGTTAGGTTGTGAACAGACGGATTGCGGATGGAAATAGCCAATTCCTGCGAGCGTTGTTAAAAGAAAGTGAGGTGTAAATCCTCTTGGGATCGCTTGCAGTTTGGATAACAGTAGGACCGATGGGGAGCGGTATATCTCCCCAACAAAGTTATGAGCAAATACGTAGAAGACAAGGAACGCATAGACAAGATAACAGAACTCATAGCCAACCAGGAGCCCGTCAAGGAATGGGTCTGCATATACTGGTTGGCTGTTGCAGTAGGGCACTTACTCGAATGGGTAGTAAAAAGAACATCGGAATAGTCAGACCGATACTGACGGCAAGATGTCAGCAATGCGGAAAGTGGTTCGCAAGGACGCATCCCAAGGATACACAGACTTTATGTGAAAGGTGCAGGAAGAATGGAACACAAGCCCGGTGATATTGTAGACGGCAAGGAAATAGAACAGGACGGAGATATAACCTGGACTCAGGAGGGCCACGTTGAAGGCGAAGGAATATCTTAGGCAGTACGAGGAACTGAACAGGAAAGCACTGCGATATAAAAGTGAATATGAGACAGAGTCTGAGAAGATAGACGCGATAGGCTCGACATTAAGTAGTGACGCAGGGATGCCACACGGCACAGGCATCAGCAGAAGAACAGAAGACAAAGCGATACGACTTGCGGATGCTGCACTCAAGTGGAAGACCGCAGAGCTGGAAGCGATCGGGAAGAGGCAGGAGATATTCGATCTGATCGCAGGCATCAGCGGAGTCGAGGGCGACATCCTGTATGAGAGATACATCAATCTCCATAAGTGGGAAGAAGTGTGCGTGCTGATACACATGTCGTGGAACGGGACGCACCGCGCACACCGCAGAGCACTGGCGATCGTGCAGGAGCTTCTGGATAATCGGGTATAGATAGGTACACACGTTCTGAGTAATATGGCATTAAGGAAATCGCGAAGCATTAATCTTCTTCATAGGTTTTCATGTACTCCTTTCAATTGAACTATAATTCAGGGCTAACCACAGAGGGACGGGCAGACGCTCGTCCTTTTGTGTTGCGGTGAGATCATGGGGCAGAGCCGAATTAATCCAAGACATAAGAACGGGAACCTTCGGAGAAAACACCGGAGGAGGTTGGCAGCAATGGGCGCCCCCTGCGGAATATGCCGGGGGAGATTGGGACCCATCCACTATGATGAACCATCAGACGCGCAGCATCCGTTGTCGTTTGTCATCGACGAGATTCGTCCTGTAAGTCGCTGGAAAGAGTTCGGATATGACTCGCCTGAAGCTGCAGCACAAGACTGGGACAACCTGCAGGCAGCTCATTGGATCTGCAACCAAAAGAAATCGAATAAGATCGGCGAAACAGAGGTAGGCCAGGTTATAAAAAAAATAAACATTATCGATGGAAATTGGTGATGGGGAGGGAACCCGGCTGACCCGTCTGGCCCGACAGCGCCGTCCAGCGCCGACACACTAAAAGCCGAAATCCACAATAACATTGTGGTGCTATGCCGTACTTGAGGGCAAAAAACTCAAGGTTTTAGGAGGTGGCAATATGCCAAGATATAAGCAACCTGATGGCTCTACTCCTGAGTCTATAGAACAGGCGTGGAGAGAAGATGGAGAGATCGGAGCGGTAAGGGCTTCGATCATAAAATATGCAAAGGTCCTCGATATGACAGACAGCGGGAGAGATATAAAGCCTCTCGTATCAGGAATGTTTGAGATGGTGGACAGGCTGAAAGCTCTTGAGTCTCGTGACAGCGAGGCCAAAGCCGACACACCNNATGTACTCCTTTCAATTGAACTATAGACACATGGGTTAACCGCAAGGACCGGGCACACGCTCGGTCTTTTGCGTTGGTGATAAATATGGCACGAGAGTTTGCGAAACAGTTTTACAGTTCGGCAGCGTGGCAGTCGTGCCGGAATGAATACATGAAGCGCGCTCACTATCTGTGTGAGGATTGCCTGGCTCGTGGGATCTACAAGCCGGCGAAGGAAGTTCATCACATCGAGGAGCTGACGCCGGCGAACATCCATCGTCCGGAGATCACCCTGAGCTTCGATAACCTCGTTGCTCTTTGCAAGAATTGTCACAAGGAAAGACACAGCGAACGGGCGAAGGGGATGCGATATGTGTTCGGGGCTGATGGAAAAATAATTTTGAAATAATTTTTAAAAAATTTTTTTCGACCCCCCCTATGGCGTGAAACATTCGTGAAACACATAGACCGGCGTGTGAACCATCATTTTATAAAAAGCGAGAGATACTTAACCGGAGACGGGCGGAAATGGTTAATATATGTTCGGAGATAGCGCGATTTACGAATACTATCAGGGAATCAAAAACGGCAAGTATACCGTCGGCAGGTGGGTACAGGCTGTTTATACGATCATAATACAAGGTCTTGAGGAGAAGCGGTTCTTCTGGGATCAGAAAAAAGCGAACGACGCTATCGAATGGATTGAAGAGCACTGTTTTCACACCGAAGGACCGCTTGCTCCGGGGCATATCACGCTCGAGTTGTGGCAGCGGGCCTTCATTTCGTGCATATACGGCATCGTAGACAAGGACGGGCGGAGACAATTCCGCGAGGTCCTTCTTTTAGTTGGCAGAAAAAATGGAAAGACCAAACTCGCTGCGTCTCTGGCGAAGTATGAATTCGAGCACGGCGGATACGGTTCCAGAGTGTTCTGCGTAGCGCCTAAACTTGATCAGGCGGATCTTGTTTACAACGATGTGTGGCAGATGGTCACACTGGATCCTGACTATCAGGAACTCAAAGAGAGACTTTCCGAGAAGGACCAGCACAACAAGAAGTTGTATGACGATTCAATGCTGGCAAGGCATAGGATGTCAGACCTGGCAATCCCCGGAACGAACTCCACTGTGAAGAAGATCGCATTCAGCGCGAAGAAATCAGACGGCTTCAATCCGAGCCTCTGCATCATGGACGAGGTCGCTGCGTGGCAGGGCGATGCAGGTCTGAAGCAATACGAAGTAATGAAGAGCGGAATGGGCGCGAGGCCTGAAGGCCTGCTCCTGTCTTGCACTACTTCGGGCTACATAAACGACGGCATATTCGACGAGCTGATGAAGAGGTCGACGCGGTTCCTGCTGGGAGACAGCAAAGAGACGAAACTGCTGCCGATGCTCTATATGATCGATGACGTTGACAAGTGGAACGACGTCAACGAGCTGAGAAAAAGCAATCCAAATCTGGGGACTTCGGTATCAGTAGATTACATGCTGGAAGAGATAGCGGTCGCAGAAGGGTCGCTGTCAAAGAAGGCCGAGTTCATGACGAAGTACTGCAACATCAAGCAGAACTCTTCGTTAGCTTGGCTGCCGGCACCGACCATCGCAAACATCAGCGGTGCTCCTATCGGCTTCGAGGACTTCCGGGGCTGTTACTGCGTGGTCGGGATAGACCTGTCGCAGACTACGGACTTAACTGCAGCTGTTGTAGTCATCGAAAAGGCAGGTCGTCTGAATGTTATAGCGCACTTTTGGATGCCGGCGGAGCGCATCGAGCAGAGGATAGCGGAAGACGGTGTTCCGTACTGGGATTATATAAAGCGCGGGTTCCTGTCGCTGAGCGGTGAAAATATCGTCGATTACAGTGACGTTTATACGTGGGTGACTCAGCTTATAAGTGAGCACGAAATCTATCCGCTGAAGGTCGGATATGACCGCTACAGCGCACAGTATCTTGTCAAGGATCTTGATGCTGCGGGCTTCCAGATGGATGACGTTTACCAGG